>NZ_JAHKQC010000042.1:0-117521 GCF_018860845.1 Pseudoalteromonas sp. C2R02
CTGCAATATCTAACAACACAGACCCATTTGAGCTAGGTGTAACTAATGCAGTATAAACTTGTGCACTTGTGGTATTAAAGTCACTTAAAACTGCATTTGTTGCTGAAATATCTGATAGTTCAAAACCTGTTACATCTTCAGTAAACGTAATTGTTGCTGTAAATGCGGAATTAACTGGACCTGAGTCACCTGAAATTTCAACACTTGGACTTTCACCATCAAACTCAACTGAATATTGCGCTGCAACCGCATTACCATTTGATGCGCTATCAACTGCAACATCTGCTGCAATATTTAAAGCAACTGTACCACTTGAGCTAGGTGTTACTAATACAGTATAAACTTTCGCGCTTGTGGCGCTAAAATCACTTAAAGATGCATTTGTGGCTACGATATCTGATACATCAAAACCTGTTACATCTTCAGTAAACGTAATGGTTACTGTAAAAGCTGAGTTCTCAATACCTGGAGGGCCAGATATGGTTACATCGGGTTCAGTTGTATCATAGTTAACAATTATTGAATCATTAGTATTACCATTAGCAGCAGTATCAACAGCAATATCACTCGCGACACTTACGGTAACATCACCTTCTGCACTAGGCGTAATCAACGCAGTATAAATGGGCGCTGCGCTATCATCAAATGTGTTTGCACTACCATTAATGACAGATATATCTGTTAAATCAAAGCCTGTAACAGCTTCATTAAAGTCAAAACTTACTGTGAAAGCTGCATTTGTATTTGATACGGACGTCATAGACAGCGGAGGTTTGGTATTATCAAAAGTAATACCAACAGATTGCTCTGCATTCCCATTACCAGCTACATCCGCTATTGTATTTTCAGCTAAAGTAACAGTAACAGGACCATCGGCTAATGGAGTTACCGTAACATTAACGCTATTACCATTAGTAACTGAAAAACTAGATAAGCTGGCATTAATAGCAGAAAAGTCACTTTGAGTTAAACTCATAGACTCTGTTTCAGCAGTGAAGTTAACCACCATAGTAAAGCCCGTATTTTGAGTGTTACCATTTTCTGTGGCTGATATAGCAACTTGAGGCTGTGTATTATCAACATTAAATGATGTACTTTGCTCTGATTCTATAGAGCTACCCGCATTATTTAGCGCCGTGCCCGCATCTATTGAAATGGCTAAAGTACCATCACCAGTAATGTTTGATAAAGTAACAGTTGGTGTAGTAGTCGAGCCAGAAGTAACGCTAATCGATGCTGCTGCCGTACCAGTAGTTATAAGATTAACCTTACTATCTATTAAATTAACTGAATCGGCATTTGTATACGTCACAACATAACTTACAGGCCCTGTATTTGCATCTGTAACTGTTGGAGAGCCTATTGATATTACAATTTCATCTACCGAATTTATTACGATAATAGAATCGGTACCCGCGTCTGCGCTAATAGCCAAGCCGTTACTTAGACCTGTAATAGATGAAGATGTGCTTTGAATTATTTGCTGGCTCGTTACGCTACCAAAAAGCACACTGCTTGTAATAGTACATGTTTCACCAATTGCTAATGCTCCAGCTGAATAAGTTAAAGTAGAAAAACCATTTCCAGATAATGTGCCTCCACATTGACTGCTAGTTGATATGCTAGCCATTGAACCAGATAGAGCACTATCAAAATCATCGGTAAAAGCAATGGAAGTTAATGCATCAGAACCAATATTTGTAAGTTCATAAGTTACATCTGAACTAGTGCCACCAGCAACAAAATTATCAACAAAAGTTTTAGTAACTTGTAAGGGAGTTTCTAACTTTAGAGTACTTACGAGTGGTTCATCTATAATTGCGGCACCAGCTGTATAAGATAAATTACTTGTGCTTGTGCCATAATCACCATAAGTAGCACTTCCAGGAATTAAAACCTCTAAATCAAAAGTACAAGAATCTCCTGAAACTAAATTCCCACCTGTAAATACCAACGAAGTTGTACCTGTTAGATTCGAACCTGTTCCACACAAATTAGACAAGTCACCACCTCCATATGACATACCTGTCACGCTTGACGTTAAGCTATGTGTAAACCACAGCCCAGTAACATCAATTGGAGAAGTGTTATTAAAAGTATACCTAGCTATTACTGTCCCTCCAGGAATACCAGAAGATAGTAACTCTAAACTTGCCTCCAAGCCAGATACAATTAAATCATCAGATATAGCAGCAGTTGTCACTGACAATCCACCAACAGTTGCGGTAATCGAGGAAGTTGTTCCCGTATGACTACCTATTGCAGCAGGATCAGGAATAAGTAATGCCGTAGTAAAACTACATGATTGCCCTTCACTTAATGTACCACCAGATAAAGTTATAAAACTGTCCCCAGCACTTCCTGCTAAAGTAGAGCCTGAACCACAAACATCATTTAATGGTAAATTTGTTGCGGTTAATCCAGAAAGCGTATTATCTAAATCTAAAGTAAAGCTAATATTTGTAGCATCAGCTATACCACTATAATCACTGTGTGTTAATGTAAACGTTGCGTTTCCAACTTCTGCTGGTTTCACCCCTACAGGCATTTCAAGCAATAATCTTGGTCCGCTCACTACATTAAAACTTGCTGAAGTTATTGGAGATTGTACTGTCGCAGCCGAAACCGTAGATGATGCCTCACTTAAGCTTAAAGTGTAATCACCGCTAGGCAATTCTTGTGGTGTTGGTATGTCAACAGTAAAAGTACAAGAACCATTTGCAGCTAAACTACCACCTGTTAATACAATTCCCTGAACATCAGTATCCAATGTATTTAACGCTAAAGATGAACCAACGCCGCACGGTGGGTTTGGTGAAGGAGGTAATGCAACTGATGTTGGAAATGGCAATACTGGATTAAGGGGTAATGTAAAAGTTGTATCTGTTACCGCTGAAGCAGCAGTATCTGTTATTACAACTTGTAACGAAGTTGTATCTCCTGCTGCAATAGGATTATTTAAAAAAGTTAAAGCTATAGAAGGTGCGCCGGTAATAATTAAGTCAGATGATGCAGTGTTTTTATTAGCATTTGTACCATTTTGTGTAACAGAAATTGGAGATGCTATTAAAGTTTTAGACCCAGGAGTAGCTGATGCAGGAACAATTAAATCTAGGCTAAAAGTACATGAAGACCCTACTTCTAAATTGCCTCCTGAAAAAGACAAACTACCTGTACCACTCCCTGACAGCAAACCTGAACCACACTGATTGACTAAAGTAGAGTTATTCCATATTAGTCCCGATAACACAGAATCTAAGTCTAAAGAAAATGACATATCAGTTGCAGAAAAAGTACGATCAAAATTATTAATAGTAAAATTTAATTTACCTGTAGAACCAGCTGTCACAGCATCTTCAACCCACATATTTAAAAATGGTAAAGAAGCCGTCAAAGTTGTACTAGTACTACCTACGCTTGTAAAATCACTTAGTACATCCCCAGTTATAATATTTTTAACACCAGCTGAAACCACTTTAAGGTTCAATGAAGCACTACAACTCGCTCCTGCGCTTAAAATTGCAAAAGCATCCGAGAAATTATTCCCGCTCAGATCAAATTTTACAGAAGTACTCCCTTCAGTAGATGTAATGTCGGTAGTCGTGTTTGCAGAACCACAATCAGACTCTACATTTGCAAAATCAGATACTTCCAAACCATTTGGCAAAGAAAAATTGGCATCTACATTACCTACTCTAGAAACATTTAAAGTGTTATCAAATGCGAGTGTTAACCTTATATTTTCCCCTACCGTTGCAGATACTTTATCAACGCTAAGACTCGCACCTAACTTACTTGCATCAACAGTTAAATCATCAGTAGCTGTACCTGAATTACCTTCACTTGAAGTTAAATCACCCGTTGTATATGTGTGTGTTCCTACTGTTGAAGAAACAATTGTTACTGTGATAGTACAACTAGAGTTACCAGCTAATTTCATATCAGATATTGTTATGGCACTACCACCATCAACTGCTGTTAAAGTACCGTCCGTACAGGTTGAAGAAGCAATAACTGGAGTAGCTAAACTAGTATTGACAGGTAAAGTTCCCGTAAATGCCATATCGGTTATTGGTGTACCTGTGCTATTGGTAATAGTATGAACTAAAATAGAACGGTTTCCTGAACCTATTGTATCTGGTGTAAAAACGGCTGAAAATGTAGCAGCAAAAACATTACTACAAAAACCAAAAAATACTGATAACATCAATAGTTTAAATATTGGCAAAACATTAAAGAATTTCATATCCATTACTTCTTATAATTATTAAACACGTGCGGCAACTTGACTGTTTACATTTTAGTACATGGGCACCTACTAATACAATCTATTAACAACCATGAATTTTTGTTACCATTTGTTCAACCATAAATTATTTGATTAATTAAAATGATAAAACGCCTAAACACACTGGCTCTAGCCAGTTCATTAATTTTATTAAGTGCCTGCTCAAGCACATCCGATGAGCTAAAAGAAATTAATTCACCACAAATATTTCGTATTAGTGACGGTATAGAGGTAGCTTTGATTGCGCCGATAGGCTTTAACATCACACAAGAACATTATGGCTTTGCACAAGCCGAGAGTTTTTCTCGGATCAAAATATCAGAAGTAGAATCCCCTCTAGCTAACTATTTACCTAGCTTAACCAAAGAAAACTTATTAAAAAATAAATTACAGCTAACCAATAGTGAACAAATAAATGTAAGTGGTGCACTTTGCACATTAATGACTTTAAGACAAAATATTGCTGGCACCTACTTTGAAAAATTATGGTTAATTGCAGGAGATAATTTATCAAGTATACAAGTAGAAGCCAGCTACCCAGAAGGAGCTAATTCGCAACTTAAACAAGCGATTAAAAATAGCTTATTATCTTTATCTGTAGCAACTGAGCAAACTAACCGTTTATATACTGGTTTACCTTTTATGTTTACTAATACGCCTGAATACAAAGTAAAACAACGCTATGCAAACTCTATTGTGCTTTTACCGTTAGAGAAAACAGACAGCCAAGAGTCAATCGTAGTAAGTCACGGTGTAACCAAGCAACCAATTGAAAATATAAAACAGTTATCAGATCACTTTTTAAAGAAAGGCAAGCATTATAAAAATGTAGAAATTTTGAAAAACGAAATGATTAAAATTAATGAGATCTCTGCATTATTAACCACCGCCTATGTAGATTTGAACGAAAAACCAAGCTTTGTATACCAAGTAACCTCATACCAAAAAGAAAAGTTTTTATTACTGCAAGGCCAAACTCCTAAAGAAAATAAAACCCAGTTTAAAAATAAAATTGATGAACTATTAAAACATTTTAAATTTAAATAACATGCTGTAGGCGCTGGTTTATCAGCGCTTTGGTATTTTAATTATGTGCCAACCCTACATAAAACACATTGTAGGTTCGACTTCAGTCGTATTTTTTAGCATTGAAAGTCTTATCGACAATTTCGTCTGTATTTGTATTAATACAAGCGCGAATAAATTCGAACCTGCAAATTGCTAACAACCATCTCATTCGTCATCTTCGAGGTGTTGTATCTAAGACCTTTTTTAAGATCTAAATCAAAAACATAGATTCCCTATAAAACACTTAGGGAATGACGTCGATTAAGATTCGTGTAATAAACCCGACCCATAGGCGCTGATTTATCTGCGCTTTGGTTTTTTATTCTGTGCCAATCCTGCATGAAATACATTGTAGGTTCGACTTCAGTTGTACTTTTTTACATTGAAAGTAAAGCCTCTCCTACAAAATAATATCCAACCCTAGCCCGAATAAATTCAAGCCTATAAATTACTAACAACCCTCTCATTCGTCATCTCCGAAGTGTTGTATCGGAGATCTTTTTTAAGTTCTAAATCAAAAATATAGATTCCCTATAAAACACTTAAGGAATGACGTCGATTAATAATTAAATTTCACAGCCGCCCTGAAATAAAAAACTTTAACTTTTCAGGCAATAAACATACTTTATCACTACAGGCCTGCAAACTAACTTCTATCGATTCACCTAACGGGTTCACATCTTCTAAATCAACTTCAATCGCAAACTGATCTTCAAATAAACTTAAAACCGACTGGCTAAACCCTAATTTTTTACTTAACCCTTTGGGATAATCAATACTTTTAATTAAGCCTGTTGAAGCATTAACTTTGGTGGCTATCAAAAACTTTTGATTTGGCATATTTGAATTAACATGCCAACCAGGTTTCATTTCAAATTTAAAATGTGCTTTTTTACCGACTAATTTAAAAGTAACCTTGCCCTTACCTCTTGCGAAAAATTGCATCGAATCAAAATTACCATTCAACTCATTTAATAGTATTTCATTACTAAAAAAGTGATTTTTAGAGCTATTTATAAAACCTTGTTTAAGCTGAGACACCTGTTTTTTATAATTAACTTTCACGCCTAAACCATTCAATTTAATACCAACATCAGTTAATACTGCATGGGCAGATACAAGCTCGCCATCATCTATTTGGTTATTTAGTTGAACACTATTTCCAGTGTGATCTTTAGCAAATAAATCACTACCACTACGATAAAGGTTTTTTGCGACATTTAACCATTGCACATCATTAGTCACTAAATATAATTTGAGCATTGCAGAAGACAAATAAGCATAATCATCTAACATGGCTTTTCCTGCTAGTTTTCCCATAAATCGCGCTCTAGATAATGCGCCTGAGCCGTAATGCTGCGTTAATAAATACTTTGATAAGCCAATGGCTGATTTTAAGTGTTCAGCTTTACCAAAGCTCTTATAAGCATCTAGATACGCACTTACCATCAGTGCATTCCATGAAGTTAAAACCTTTTTATCTATATGAGGAAAACTGAGTTTTGACTTTAAAGCTAAAAGCGATTTTTTTACCTCAATAGTTTTATTCGATTGACTCTTAACATAAGGAAACTTCAACCCAGCATCATTAAAGACATACCACTCAAATAAATTTAGCTGCCCTTGAGCGATGCTAGACAGTTCTTGATCTGAATATAAATAATAACGCCCCTCTAAACCTGTATAATCAGCGTCAATGGCACTGTAATAGCCACCAGCATGACTTTTTAAAAAGTTATTAACGAAATTAATAGTATCAACCACCACCGCTTTATATCTTTCATCATTAAAAACCAAATACGCTTTACTAAAAGTTGAAATCAATAAAGCTTGGTTATAAAGCATTTTTTCAAAATGTGGTTTCATCCAAATGCCATCGGTAGCATATCGATAAAAGCCTCCATTTATATGATCTCTAATACCTTTATTCATCAAGCTATTTAGTAATAATTCAATTTTAGCTTTTAAGGCTTGATTAGGTGAGCTTTGGTATTGATAAAGCATCAGTTCAATTAACGAAGCACTTGGAAATTTAGGACCGCCAATTAAACCACCATTAATATTATCTATACTGTTAATGAGTTCATTGAGTTTTAAAATAGGTGTTTTTTTATCCCATTGCTTTTCTTCAGTGGTATTATTAGCATTTAACTGTGAAGTGATATTTTTAGCTACTTGCTCAAGTGATTGGGGCCTTTTAGTCCAAATGGTATTTAATCTTTTAAGTGTTTTATTTAATTTATTTTTACCTACATACGACTCAAGCCAAATTGGATCACCTTTAGGTGTTAATACAGCAGTGATAGGCCAGCCAGCACTGCCTTTTATTAACTCTAATGCATTAGTAAAGTATTGATCTATTTCAGGGTTAAGCTCTCTATCAACTTTAATCGATATAAATGATGAATTTAAAATCGCTGCAATATCTGAATCAATAAAGCTTTCTTTTTCCATCACGTGACACCAATGGCAAGTTGAATATCCGATAGATAAAAAGATTAACTGTTTATTGTTTTTCGCTTCAGTAAAAGCCTCATCACGCCAAGGCTGCCAATTAATAGGGTTTACAGAATGGCGTAATAAATAAGGCGACGCTTCAAAAATTAAACGGTTTAAATAATGAGATTCACCTAAAGGTAAATTCGCATTTTCAAGCAAAGAATTAATCACCTTTTCTTGAGATATAAATTCATGCTGCCACTTTATAAATTCAGATTTTTTAATATCCGTAGCAATAGGAGGTAATACCAAAGAGGCAACGGTGCTAATTGAAGTAAATAAAAAAAGAATAAAAAAACATAAATAACGCAAAATATAAATCCATTAATAAAAAACTATTTAATTACAAGCACGACTTATCGACAATTGCTCCCTGCATTGTTCTACTACTTATATCCGTGTAAGCAAATTCGAGCCTACAAATTGCTAACAATGCTATCATTCGTCATCTCCAAAGTGTTTTATCGGAGATCTTTTTTAAGTTCTAAATCAAAAATATAGATTCCCTATAAAACACTTAGGGAATGACGTCGATTAAGGTTAGTGTAATAAATCCAACCTGAAGGCGCTGATTTATCTGCGCTTTGGTTTTCTATGTGTGCTTTCTATCGAAAGGCTAAAGCCTCTCCTACAAAATTACTTTTAAAATATATACCTAGCGCGACTTATCGACAATAGCTCCCTGCATTGTTCTACTACTTACATCCCTGTAAGCAAAACATCTCCTACAAGTTAAATCTTATATTCGATTTTATAGGTTGGCCTTTAGGCTAACGGTTTTAAATGATTTTACACAATCCTTTAATTACACATCCTACATTTCAACAACTAATCTTTGATTCGCTTTAACTTGCTTTAACTGCTTAACATCGCCATTTGGCCAAATTATTTTTAAATCAACCAATTCAAAATCCGCTAAACCAAAATGCTGCTCTTTGGGGTGAACCGACATATAACCATCAGTGCTACGTATTTCACGCCATATAGTATTACCATTAGGCAAGGTAGCTATCACTTTGGCGCCTATGGCGTCTTTTGTTACTTTAAATGAGAGGTTACCCACTAATTTAACCTTTAACCAATTACGACCTTCATCCTTTAAATTATTATCAAACAATACAGCTGGTTCGTGATAGTTATTAATTATAATATCTAAATCACCATCGTTATCTCTATCAAAATAGCTCGCACTACGAGAATTGCTCAATAGGTTTAAGCCTGATTTTTTACTTACATTATTCAATTTACCATTACTATTTTCAAAGAATATATTTTCTTCTTGGGCACTGACTGGCATTAAAGAAGTTTTTGCTTCACCTGTAAGTGGATCTCGGTAATATGGGTTTTTACTACTATATAAATTAAATTCATTCATGCCATTTAAAACATATAAATCGTCGTCTCCATCTAAATCATAATCAAAAAAATCTGCATCCCAAGACCAACCTGTAGATGAATAACCACGACCCACATTGTCACTTAATTGATAGGTTAACTTGCCATTTTGATGTTGAGATATAAACAAATCATTCGCTTCAATCACTTTCATATGAGCTAATTTATCGGCATTAAACTTTAACTTGGTATCTTCATTCGGCAGTACATAGGTTTCGTCTTTATTCATAGTAACAATATTTGAAATATACACATCAGGCATTAAATCAGCATTTAAATCACTAATGCCAATACCCATAGTATAAGAAGGCTTATCTGTGCCTAATTGCTCTGACACCTCTAAAAACGTGCCATTCTTTTGATTGATATAATAAGCATTAACACCAAAGTCATTACCAACAATTACATCTTGCCAACCATCATTATTTAAATCTGTATGTGCAACAGCTTGCGCCCAACCAGAGTGCCCTAAACCAGAGCTTTTAGTTACATTTTTAAACTTAAACCCACCAATATTTTCAAATAATTGATTTGGAGAACCATTACTATTACGGCGTTTTAAAGTAGGTAAATCACCCTTTATAAAATTACCAAAATAAGTGATATATAAATCTAAATCACCATCGTTATCAAAATCAAACAAAGTTGCAGGACCACCAACTAAGTTTTCACCACCCAAGTTTGCAATTTGTGTGACATCTTCAAAGCTTTCACCTTTGATATTTTTATAAACCCTGTGAGTATCATTTACATAAGTGATAATAATATCTTGCCAGCCATCATTATTAATATCGGTAATTAAAGGTTGGCGAACTTCGCCTGGATGTGAATCTTGCGCTCTTAACCAATTAAGGCCAAACGCTTGCGTTTTATCTTCAAAAACACCTTTGCCATCATTAATAAATAACTTATTACCTCTACCACCTAATATCAACACATCAATAAAACCATCATTATTAATATCTTCAGTAGCCACGCCAGAACCACCAAATGCAGGTGGAATAGTAATAATGCCTGTCGAATCATCTTTTTTAATAAAAGAGCGCAATTGACGATTTAACCAATCTGAAGATTTATGCTCAAACTCAATGCCGGCACTCGCTGTAACATCACTAAAATTTGATTTTATATTTTGCTTGGCACTTGAAGATGCTATTTGAATTGACTCAACATTTTTTATTTTAGCCTCTTTATGCAAAGCCACTTTTTTAGCTAATAACTCACTGGCTAGTTTTAAATGCACTGGTTTTAAATATTCTTGACCTCTAAGCTTAGCTTGCTCACCTGCCACTCTCAGTAGTAACACACCGTATTGCGCTATATTTTCAACCATAAGTTCAGCTGAGAATGGGTCTGGCTCAATATAAGTTTTAAAGTTTTTAGCCAATACAGCTTGCATTAAATATTGCCAATGAACGCCAGAATCTCTAAAAGCATCCATATCATAAGATTCTAAATAAACTTGCTGTTGCTTATTTAAATTAGGAAAAAACAATACATCTTCATATTCATTCACTTCATGAGGTATAAATGTTTTAGCAAATTCATGCACTGACTTTTCTGAAATACTAAGTTGATTGTGTGACATCGCATTTTTTTGTGCGCCTGAATATAAACTCGCTGCAAACTCAGTAAGCAATACACCAAAATCCGAAATAATTTTAGATGATTCACCTTCATTTTTAGGCCAACTTACTCTGGCAAAATAAACCTGTAAATTACGCAAAAACAACTGATTGTTAATCTTGTTATAAGCCGCATAAGCGTTAAGCTTTTTATCTGCCATTTTTTTAAGCAAAACAGGATTTATAATTTGGTATTGCGGTTTATTGATTGAATTTTGTTGTGGTGAACTTAAATTAAAACTCGCTAATGACTGCCAAACTGTATTCATATTTTTTACAGTAACAAGCTTTTCATTTTGTACTTTCGCTTTATTATCAGTCACCTTTAAAACAGCCAAAGTATAAAAGTCTAAATATCCTTTAACAACAGCAATCGCATTTTCGGTTAGCGGTAGTAAATCTAATTCAAAATCTAATAAAGCCTCTTGCTGTACCGCTAAAACAGCACGTAATGAATAAGCGATACTGGCATATTGGCGTTTATCTTCTTTATGAATAGTCAGCAGTAAGTCATTTTTAAATGACAACTGCCAATGCTGATTCTCATCTTTGGCAATATTTAAGAATTGTTTTACGACTTGAGAAATATGAGATTTTAAAATGATATCTTCATTATCCGCTTTCGCTAATTCCGACGCTTTAATCCAAATATTTTTAATAAGCTGCTTTTGCAAAATATTTTTAGCAAAACGCGCATCATCGGCAAGCGGTGTTCCAAACATAAAATCTTCAAGACGCGAAGCAGTGGCATAACATTTCGGTTCAGATTTAGACTCAAGCTTATTAATCGCATTTAAAATATCATTAAGGGAATTATCAGTAGCAACAACATTAAAACTAATAAATGAACTCAATAAGCTAACAAAACAAATACTTTTAAAACTTAGCACAACAACACCCTAAAAAAATCAAATCAAATACATTGTCTCTCAAATACAAAGTATTTCCAAATTCATATTTTATAAAATTGTTATACAGAGTTTAAATCACATCTGTATGCCCTAATTTGATTACACCAGTAGGCTCGGTTTTAACCGTGCTTTTGTAGGGTCGAATTTATTCGCGCTTGCCTTAAAAACAATGCAGGGAGCTATTGTCTATAAATCCCGCTTTTGAAGAGCAATACAAATTTAAATCGACGTCATTTCCTAGGTGTTTTATAGGGTTCTCATCACCAAGCTTCCAATTAACAAGCCAAATTACAGCATAAAACCAAAGCGAAGATAAATCAGTGCCTGCGGGTTAAGCTTAAGTCTTGAACTTGTAGGCTAGAATTTATTCGCGCATGTTTTAAAAAATGCATGGAGCAATTGTCAATAGGTCGCACTTGTTAAACAATCCGTCCCTATTTTAAAATATCAACTATAATTAACACTCAAAAATACCAAGGACGGGTATATGAATCAATCTCATTTAGTACGTAAAGGCCGTGTTTCAATACCATTTCATTACTATGTAATTACAGCGGTCACATTTGAACGAAAAAATATATTAAAAAACCATTTAGCAGCACAAATAGCCATTCAAGCTTTATATAATTTGGAACAAAAAGAAGCTATAAAAATAATCTGCTATGCTTTAATGCCTGACCACCTTCATTGCCAATTTCAGCTATTAAATCATTTTTCCTTACCTCAAATAGTTAAACAATTTAAAGGCAGTACAGCATATTTACTTAACAAAACCTCAATATAAAAAATGTATGGCAAAAAGGATATTATGACCACAATATTAGAAATGAAAATGATTTAATAAAACAAGCAAGATACATAGTTGCAAACCCACTACGAGTAGGGTTGGTAAATAACATAGGCAATTACCCATATTGGAATTGTATTTATTTATAAATTAAATACTTAACCCAAAGCACAGATAAATCAGTGCTTTGGGTTAGGCTTAGATGTTAACCCCGTAGGCTCGAATTTATTCGCGTTTTTTGAAGAGCAATACAAATTTAAATCATCGTCATTTCCTAGGTGTTTTATAGGGAATCTCTCACCAAGCTTCCAATTAACAACCCAGATCACACCATAAAACCCAAAGCACAGATAAATCTGTGCTTACAAGTTAAACTCCACCCCATACTCTTTTATATGGGACAGCAATGCTGAAGAGCTAATATCAGCAACATTAATAACATCAAAATAATATGGTAGCACTGATTCTTCATTAAGTAAGTAAGACAATTCATTGATAGTTGAATAGCTTACCGCATCACCTAATATAGCCAGATCAACATCAGATCCGGGCTTATGTGTACCTTTTGCTCTAGAGCCAAACAACACTACGCTTTCAACATCAGAAAATTGCATAACAAACATTCGTATTTCATCAACTTCAGCTTTTGATAGGCCCATTTTATTATTCATTCACTAGCAACTTATTTGTGAATTCAACATAAAAGACTTTTAATAACGGGTAGTAGCGCTGCTTAATATTACTTTCTATCTTTTGTGCTGTGGCTTCATCATAGGTGTGAGTACTTAAATTGCGATCTTTAAGCGCTTCTAACCAAACACCGGCATCTTCAATATACCCATACTGAAAAGCAGTTTTAATAGCATCCCTAGGGCTTTTTACAGTAAAACCCTCCTCTTCTAAAAAGTCTTTTAAAACTTTCCAAGATAACTCAAATGTAACTTCAAAAAACTGAACCATTCCAGCACGCTCAATTACACTTGGACTATCAAGTACAGCACTTTGCTCTAGTAATAAAAAAGAGCGACTAAAGTTTTGAAAGCGTTGCTGCCAACGTAACTCATAATACGTCATAAATACCTACGTGTTAGAACAGAGAAAATGCAATACATCTAATAATAACATAAATAAACTTATTGTATGAAAAAGCACTGATAAATCAGCACCTACGGGTTAGGCTTAAGTATTGAACTTGTAGGCTCAAATTTATTCGCGCTTTTTGAAGAGCAATACAAATTTAAATCATCGTCATTCCATAAGTGTTTTATAGAGAATCTCATCACCAAGCCTCCAATTAACAACCCATACACCATAAAACCCAAAGCGCAGATAAATCAGCGCCTACAGGTTAGGGTTAAGTGCTAAACTTGTAGGCTCGAATTTATTCGCGCTTGCCATAAAAACAATGCAGCTAGTACTAGTCATAAACCACTCGAGCCAAACACCACCAACAATTCATCTCAACCCAAAACTCCTCAGACCAATAAAACAACCATTTCAACTACCAAAAATGTTAATTTTTGTTACAATTGTATTTATATACTCGACAAATTATAAAAGACAGACTGTAAAAATCTGCCCAAAAATAATTATAACTCGGATGAGGAACTAAGATTATGCGTCGTACCGTCATTATTTCACTAGTTACAGCAGGAGTTGTTGCAAGTATTGCAATGCCAAGCATCGCAGAAGAAAATTTATATGCGTTAAAGCAAGTGAAAATGGAAAAGTTATTTCCCGTAAAATCACGAAGCCACATAGATGTTACTCCTATGGAGCATTACGACAAATATCTAATCACCGTAACGGGTGATGGTGGTTTTAGCCATCAATTTGAATCTGAAGTACCCACAATTAGTTTATATGATATGCCAGAACTACCTTACGATGGCAGCTATAGCTACGAGATTAATGCTGTAAGACATGTTGTTGAAATAAAAGACACCATGAATAATGGCCGTAGCGAAGATGCTCGCGGATTTATCAGCATTAAAAATACAGTAAATGGCCAATTTGTTGCACAAAGTGGTGAATTTCAAGTGTTTGAAGACAAAAAAGAACCTCGTAAGATTACATTACCAATTAAACCTGTAAAACCTGTAAAACCAGTCAACCCATTTAAATAAGGTGCACTCATGAAAGCATTAAATAAAATAGCACAAATGAGTGCAGTTTCTCTGGCAATTTTAGCAAGTTTCAACAACATTGCAGATCAAGTGATTCAAGATGACCACATTGTAATAGGAAGTTCTTGTATAGGAGTTGATTGCGCAAACGGAGAATCTTTTGGCTTTGATACCATAAGGCTAAAAGAAAATAATCTTAGAATTCGTTTTGTAGATACTAGCTCAAGCAGCTCTTTCCCTACAGCTGATTGGCAATTAACAGCAAATGAGAGTGGTAATGGTGGGATTAACAAATTTAGCATTGATGATATTGACTCAGGTACAACCCCATTCACAATAATACAAACCGCACCGAATAATAGTTTATATGTCCGAGAAAATGGCTTTATAGGTTTTAACACTTCAACACCTGTTGTTAATTTACACTTAAAATATGGTAACTCTCCAGCTTTACGCTTAGAGCAAGATGGTAGCTCTGGCTTTGCTTCACAAACATGGGATGTTGCAGGAAACGAAACTAACTTCTTTATTAGAGATGTAACAAATAGCTCAAAGATTCCATTAAAAATAACACCTGGCGCAAGTAATAACGCACTATATATTGCTGCTGATGGTGATGTAGGTTTAGAAACAGCATCACCCGATGGCCAATTTGATGTAGCTCATTATAGTAATGCCAATAACCATGCATTTTTAATTGACTCAATAAGTAATGTTGGGATTAACATTGATAATGGGCGAGCGGTAAATGGCTTATTTGATGTTCAAAGTGCAGGTAACTCTAAGTTTTTAGTTCAAAGCGATGGTGATGTTGGTATAAACACAAGCACACCAGACTCAAAATTGCATATTAATAAAGAATTAAATAAAACAAGTTTATTAATCAACACTGATGGTACAGCTAATTCGACAGACTTTATTGTGAGCTCAACCGGGCTGGTGGGTATTGGTACTGATGCACCAAGCTCATTATTGGATATTCAAGATGATGCACCGTCAGTAGTGATTACTGACACTTCGTCTGGCACTGCAGATTTTTCTACTTTGTTAACCCTTAGTAATAATGGTGGTACAAATATGTCGTTTCTTAATCGGGATACAAATGTAAACTGGAGTGCTGGAAGCTCAATAAGTGGTAATTCTTTTTTAATTCGTCGATCTGACTTTGTCGATGCAGACGGTAACACTGATAATGATTATAACCTGAAGATACATGGCGATGGAACTTTGAGTATTAAAGATATTAATGAAGTGGAAATTTTAAAAGCAAACTCTACGACCCTTACAAGTAATGGTACTTTTGTTTCATCATCTAGTCGAACTGTAAAAGAAAATATAACAGCAGTTAACCCTCAAAAAATTCTTAATACATTAAGCAAGTTAACCCTAGCAAAATGGAATTATATCAATGATGAAGATAAGGTTAAGCATATAGGACCGATTGCTGAAGAGTTTTACAGTTTATTCAATTTAGGTAAGGATGAAAAACATATTGCATCTTTAGATACTGCAGGGGTTGCCCTTGCCGCAATCCAAGCACTGAATAACTCCCTTACAGAAAAAGACTCGGAAATTGAAGAGTTAACTGTTAAACTAAGTAATATCGAGAAAAAATTAAATAAGTTGCTTGCAAATCAATAATTGGTATTTTAGGACAATGAATGTCAACTAAATCAAAACATAAAATTGCGATATTACAGTCTAATTATATTCCATGGATGGGATATTTTGACATTATACGCAGTGTTGACACTTTTATTATTTATGATTGCGTTCAGTACACTAAAAGTGACTGGCGCAATCGAAATCAAATACTGATGAATGGAAAAAAAAATTGGTTGACAATTCCTGTCAACTTTTCAAACAAACACCAGTTAATAAATGAAACTCAAGTACCTTCCAGTAATTGGGCCCAGAAACATTATAAGTCTATAAGGCAGTTTTACCAAAAAGCACCGTTTTTTCATTTGTTCGAAAAGGATATTGAGAAGTTATATATTCAAGCAAATGAACTAGTTTACTTATCAGAAATTAATAAGCTATTTATAACTTATATATGCTCTATACTTGAGATTAACACAAAAATAGTTTGGAATTACACACCAATTAAAACTGATAATCCTAACGAGCGGTTAATTAATACCTGCCATGAATTTGAAGCAACCAATTATTTAACAGGACCAAGTGCAAAAAACTATCTTGATACATTTAAGTTCAATTCAAATAAAATCACAGTTGATTGGTTCGATTACCCAAATTATCAACACTACAATCAACTTAAGACAAGCGCCTTTATTCCAAACTTAAGTATTTTTGATACTTTGTTTAATACGGGAAGTTGTCTTTTTACTAAATAGCTTTATCTCAATGAAATCATTACTATCAATAGTTATACCTGTATATAGATCATCTAACACCATCATAGAGTTGGCTTCAAGGGTAGATTTAACTTTAAAAAAAATTAATCAGCCTTATGAAATGATATTTGTTGACGATGGTTCTCAAAATAAAAAAACAGATAGCGCATTAGAATATATTCAACAAACATACTCAGCCAAAATTATTATATTAAGTAGAAACTTTGGCCAACATGCTGCTACTTTATGTGGTTTACAGCAGTCAAAGGGAGAGTATGTCATTACTATGGATGATGATCTACAGCACGCACCAGAGGATATCCCTAAACTACTGCAAGCTCCCTTACATGACATAACTATTGCGAAATTCCCTAATGTTAAGCAATCACTCAAGCGTAGGTTTTTTAGCAAAATAAAAAGCTATTTTGATTTTATTATTATAAATAAACCACTAAAATTAGAGCTTACTTCCTTTAGATTATTTAATCGTTTTACAGTAAATAATATGGATAGAATACAAACAAGCTACCCTTTTATTCCTGCACAAATGCTTTTCATAACTAGGGATATTTCAAATATTGAACTACAACATCATGTTAGAGAAGTTGGCCAAAGCAATTATAACTTTTTTAAATTATTCAAGCTATTTTCAAACCTACTCATAAATAATTCAGTTTTCATGTTGGTTGCTCTAGCAAGGATAGGTTTAACCGCCTCCTTAGTAAGTATATTTTTTGCTTTATATGTTATTTACCAACATTTTTTTAATAGCAGTATTATAGCTGGTTGGACCTCAACTATTGTTGTCATAAGTTTTCTTGGTGGGCTTAATCTATTTGGTTTAGGTATTATCGGTGAATATTTATTAAGAATAGTAAAAAGTACTGAGAGAACACCTTGCTTCATTATTAGGGACATCATAGAAAATGAATAATTTTTTTATAGTCGGAAACTTAAGAACTGGTACAACTTTAATTACAGAGTTATTATCTGAATTCAAAGGTATAACCCTTTTAAACCAACCTTTTACGCAGTTATTTTATGGTGTAAAAGAGCAGTTTCATCAAACAATAAACTATAATGGACCCCAATTACTTTTTAATAACTATGTTAATGAAACAGCTTATACCCCTGAAGATTTCACCTCTTATTTGAATCAAACTCACTTTACAAGTGAAGAACTAATACAATGGTTCTCTAATCATAATAGAGGTCAACTCAGTCCCTTTTCATTAGATATCATCCATAAATACAATATTCAAGGAACTCTTGAAGAAATCATATCCAGTCTAATTACTCACATAAATAGCAATGATAAAGTAATTACACAGGGGTTTAAGCAAGTTCTATGTGAAGAATTCACTCCTTATTTTATAAAAAAAGGTTTTAAAGTGATTCATATTTTAAGAGATCCCCGAGATATGATCTGTTCTGCACGAAGTGGTAATGGCCTTAATTATACAGGAAAAAAGTTGCCACTACTCTATGAGCTTCACAATTGGCGTAAGAGTGTCAGTTTTGCCCTGGTATATGAAAACAACCCAAATGTTGTTGTTGTAAAGTTTGAAGACCTACTTTTAGAACCTGTGAAAGCTTTATCTAGAATACTTAATGTATTAGACAACGAAGTAGATATAAAAAATATACAAACTTACTTAGATTTATTCAAAATACAAGCAAACTCTTCCTTCAATCCATTTAAAGGCCTATCAACAGAGCCTCTTGGCAGATACAAAACACACCTAAGTCAACAAGAAATTGAATATATAGAGGCTATATGTTATTGGGAAATGGCTCTGCTGAGCTATGAGATTAAACAGAAGCCAAATTTACACGCCATAGAGTCATTTAATGAAGATGGCATTATGGGCTTCGATAAGCTGCAAGACTATAACTTTAGATCAATAAACCTTAATTTAGAGATTCAAAGACTTGAACAACCTACTTCAAAAGCTTTTTTTTCAAATGAAATATTTAATAAATGTATGAAAAAATTCGATTATAGCTAAAAATACAGGTTTAGTTAGTTTATAATCGAATTATATTATTTATTAAATAAACTTTGAAATGGCATTAAATAATCATGCAATAATGCTGGGTATGTCTCGTGCAGGCACAACCTATATGTATCATATATTTAGTCAACATCCAGAATCTTTCGTCCCAATAAAAAAAGAAATTGGATTTTATTCCCATCACTATCAGAATGGTCTGCAATGGTATGAAGGCTTTTTTAAACAAGCAAAACATAAAGAGAAAACTATTGATATATGCGGTGTATACTTTAGCGTAGATGCATCCTTAGATAGGCTCATAAATACAGATAAAAACACAAAATTCATCTTATGCTTAAGAGACCCATATGAATGGATTTTTTCACTTTACGAACATTACGACAAACAATTTAAAATACCGAGATTTTCAAACTTTCTTGATGGTTGTGTAATTAATCGTGAAAACACATCGTTTCAACTTAACTTTAATAACAATCAGATATCTGAAAAAATCAGAAAATATCAAGCTGAATTTGGTGATCGTCTGTTTATCTATGATTTTAACTACTTTCAATCAAATCCATTAGCTGTAGTACAGGCTCTTGAAAAATTCCTTAACCTAAAACCACATTTTAATTCTGAAAATATTATTACTGAGAAAGTAAATGTTAGGGGAGCTAGTAATTTATCAATGTTATATAAGATGTTAAATAAATCTGGTTTAAGTAAGTTAATTACAACGATACTACCCAAACCATTAGTTGTAGAAACAAGAAGATTTATTGAGCGTAGAGCTACTAAAAAAATAAAAAAAATACAAAAAGAATATACCGATATTGAACATAATAAAGTAAAAGACATGTTCAATGCTGACCACCAATTTTATAATGAAATATTTAAAAATAGCCCAATAATTGATGGTAATGGCCGTGCGTTCAAACAATAAAATCAAGCTGTTGTTACCCTTTGTTTTTATTTGTTTAATATTTAATTTTGTAGATATAGATGCATCTAAAATAATAAGTAATATTGAAGAGACTAATAAACCAATTTTATTCTCATCAATATTAGTGTTTATATTTATTTTTTATGCACAGACCTTAAGATTCACTTATCTGTTTCCCTACAAAATCTCTTCAATAGGCTTATTTCAATTGAATTTAGCATCACAGTCTTTGAATTTAGTTTTGCCAGGGCAAATATCATCAGAAATCTATAAGTTTATAAAGCTTAATAAGCTCTCTAAATCAAAAGAGTTGACTGCTTTTACCCTAGTTATAGATAAGGCACTTGGCTTTACAGCATCAATAGGGTTTGGAATTGGTTGTATATACTTCGGCAATATACTTTTCCCTCAGCTTTACCCGCTTCAATTTAATTTCTTATATTTATTCTTTGTTATAATATTTATCCCTTTTATACCTGCTTGCAAGAAACATTATCAAAAAATAACAAATAAGCTAAACCTGAGAACATGGTTAAAAAAAGTAAAATGGAGGGGGTTAGTATTAATGACATTAGCTTCAGCTATATTAAGAGCTGCACGCTTTTATTTACTTGCATTATCACTTAATATTGAATTAAATATTTATGGATGCTTTGTACTAGTTGCTTTAACACAAATGAGTATTTTTATTCCTTCAGTTTCAGGCAGTTTAGGTGTTCTCGAAGGCATATTAATTTTCAGCCTCAGCTTATTAAATATAAGCACCGATGAAGCTCTAGTGTTTTCCATCTTGAACAGATTGAGTATTATACTTATCGGTTGCTTTGGCGCCGCCATCTTTATATTGAAAAAAAAGGAGTATTGTGGACATACAGAAAAAAGAAGGACTTTATAACCATCATATCAGTATGGGTAATTAAACCTATAATTTAATTATCAAAGGATCGCATTTCCACAATCATTGGGGTTGAAATGGCTACAGGCCAATACTTTAAAACATAAATTAAAAATGTTTTTTTTAAAAACAAATAAGTATACCAAAACACTTTGCTGGACTGCCGATTTCGATAATAACTATCTTTCTCTAAACGGCAAAAGGCATCATACAAAACCCCTTTCCTGCCACTCATATTAAGCTGATTGTCTTTAGCGAATCTACATAAATCAAAATAAGTAATAAAATTTAAAGATTCCCATATATTTTTTTTCTGATTCACCTTTTTAGAAAAAAAATAACTAGTCAGTGCAGGAAACCTCTTAATAACAGGGAGCTGTAAATGGGGCTCATAAGGTATAACATAATTAGGGCAACCATGAACCATTAAGCCTTTTTCATCTAAAACTGTTTTCATCCCTAGTAAATTAGCAGTTAAAGGCTTCATATGCTCAATAACATTATTACTAAATATTAAATCAAAAGTGCCATTATGCTCTTTAGTTAACTTATCGGCCTCAATGTTTATAACGGATAACTTAAGATAACTATAGTGTTCTAAAACTATTTTCTGCGCTGTAGAGAAAAGATCGAACCCCCCAGAAAATGGCTCCAAAGCTGTCACGATATACCCTTCAGAACGTAAAAATAAGCTAAAAAAACACAAACCTGCACCAACTTCCAAAATAACTTTGTTCTTATCCAAATGTCTTTCAATAAGTGTTAGAGCAACACGAGTTTCATTAATATAGGTATTCAAGTAATAAATACTTTCACTTGCAGTCATATCTGATTGCTCAACTAATCTAGCAACTAACTTCTCAAGTGGGATCTTATTTATAAAAATCTCTAGCCTTTCTCTCAATTTACACCTCTTTAAAGGGGACGTTTTTAACTGTTAAAATTGATTGAATTGACTGGAAGATATATTCTTGCATATCCTCAGTCATTTCAACCCATAAAGGTAATCGAATAAGCCGCACACCAAATTTTTCAGTCACGGCCATTGAACCACAAACCTTAGTGTATTTAGTTCCAGCAGGAGATTGATGCAAAGGTACATAATGAAAAGTGCATGTTATACCCATTTTTTTTAATTGCTCCAATACAAACGAACGGCTTATGGATTCATCTAAATTAAGATAATAAATGTGCCCATTATGTTGGCAACCATCAGGCACATAGGGGCGTTGCACAATACCTAACAACTCTAACGGCTCAAATAACTGATGGTAATTTTGCCATAAAGTTAATCTATTTTTCACTATCTCTTGAGCGTGTTCAAGTTGAGCCCATAAAAAAGCTGCAATTGATTCACTGGGTAAATAAGATGATCCTATATTTCTCCAAGTATATTTATCAACTTCACCGCGAATGAACTGACTGCGATCTGTTCCTTTTTCCCTAATCATTTCTGCTTTAGCTATTAATAAGGGGTCATTAACTAATAAACACCCACCTTCACCACTAATTATATTTTTTGTATCATGAAAGCTATAACAACCTAAGTCTCCGATAGAGCCTAAAGCCTTCCCTTTATAACTTGATAAAACACCTTGGGCTGCATCTTCTATTACTCTTATGTTATATTTTCTGGCCAGTGTCATTATAAAGTCCATTTCACATGCCACTCCGGCATAATGAACCACAACAATTGCTTTCGTTTTACTTGTTATCGCACTCTCAATTAAATTTTCATCAATATTTAATGTATCACTTCTTACATCAACGAAAATAGGTACTCCACCACGAAGTACAAATGCATTTGCTGTAGAAACAAATGTATAGGAGGGCATAATAATTTCATCATCCTCTTTAACATCTAGTAATATTGCTGCCATTTCAAGCGCTGCGGTGCAAGAATGTGTCAATAGTGCTTTATTTGTTTTAGTTTGTTCCTCTAACCATTCATGGCACTTATCAGTAAATGACCCATCACCTGAAAGCTTTAAGCTTAGCAAGCTCTGAGTGATATACTTTGATTCATTACCAGTTAAATATGGTTTATTAAAAGGAATAGTATTGCATTCATTTAGACTCAATTTACAGGTCTCCAAAGCTCTTGTTTTTCATTTCTATATCCAGTTATGACTTCACCTACTTTTTGATAGTTTTTATAAAAATCGATGCCTAACTTTTCAAAAATGAGCATGTCTAATGCTCCCCGCCCTTGAGGAGCAATTAAAACCCAAGCGTCTTTTAAAACATGTGTTTTTTCTTGACTCAATACGTTTAAAGCTGCTTCATCAGACCCTTTATACCAACCGAGTAACCAAGCTTTTCTTATAGGCTTCCCATTTAAAATAAATGATATTAAAGGTGTTCCACCTGTCATATCAATAATATTCGCCCCCTCAACCCAACCAGATTTTAACGCTAAATACTGCAATTTAGTAATATAATCGGCTGTAATTTTATCGACTTTTAATGTAGTTGGGTTACCTAAAAAGGTCACTTCATAATTATTTTCAGCTAAAGGGCTGATTATTCGGTAAGGTTTACTAATGGCGCTTTTTAGTATTAACGTACTAGTTATTAATATAATGAAAGTTACTAACCAAGTGATTACCTTATTATTATTTTTTAAGTCGGAATTTAAGCTACTTATATATGCAGATAAACCAAAAAAAACAAATGCTTGAGTAGAGCTTTTCAATACTCCATTTGACGACCCAAAACCATACGCAAATGCAAAGCATAAAAATAATAGAGGTAGTAATAAATGAGGCAACTCTCGGTGTATGGAAACACTTTGAAATAGAAAAGAATTTGCTATTTGACAAAAGATTATAATTAAAACAAAAATGGTAATGTCTAATCCAAGGTTAACTCTCGGTGTAGAGATACCATACCAGCTACCCTCGAGCAATAGCTCAAACCATGCAATTACAATAATCATAGCCAAAAAATAATGATTAACATTACGAGTAACCAGTGATGATGAAGTACTAAAAAACTTACCGCATGAATGAAATAAGACCAGAGATATTAATAAAGTTAATGAGAAAGGAGTTTTCCCCACTAAGTAGCTAGGAATATTAATGAATTCATTTATACTTTTACCAAAAACATCAATAAAGACAGTTTCAACTCCTCTAAGCGTACTAGCATACTCTCTAGCTTCTTTTATTCGCTCTATAAACTGAATCAAACTCAACTCAAAAAAAGTTAAATGCAAATAAAAAAACATGAAAGAAAAAAATATAAGGGTCACATTTATCTGCCCCCATTTATATCTTAACTCGCTAAAAGTTATACATCCAAAAACAATCAGGCCTAGCATTAAACCCGTCGTAGGTTTTGATAGCCCTGATAATCCCCCCCCAACTGCAATACAAATTAGATATAACCAAATTTTTAATTTCCATATTCTTGTTATTTTTAAATATTCAGTATGAATTAGGATCCGGATTAAACCATTGGCAACTAGTAAACACCCTAATAAATTTAACCAATTATATGATGGAGTAGGAATCCACCACCAATAGAATACAAGTAAAGAGCCAAGTGCTATAACGTAACCATTAAACTTCTTCATGAAAGAAGCTTCTTTGTTATAATAGAAATTCAATACAGCTTCGACTAGAAAAAAACTTAAAATAATTAAAATGGCTAAACTTACTATTCTAAACGCAATCAAATTATTAAAAGACAATTTCCAGAGAAGTGCCGCATAATGATTAAATTGAGTTGTAGAAATATAATGCTCGTAGCTATTTGCAATGCTTACTATATAAAAACCTTCATCAGTTAAATCAATCCCTTTATCTAAGTGCATTAATACCATTAAGAAACAGCTTACCCCTAATGTTAAAGTCGGTAAATAAAGGAAAAAAAGATGCATTTTATTAATGGTTTTATTATTTGTATTCTCCATAATTACAAGTCTAAAGATTTTAAATATTCACTATAACTTGAACTACCTAACTCTTGCACAACATTTAATAATTCATCTCTATTAAGCCAGCCTTGCCTATAAGCAATCTCTTCTAAGCAAGCTATTTTAAGTCCCTGCCTTTGTTCTATCGTATGTACAAATTGCCCTGCTTCTAATAAACTGTCATGGGTACCTGTATCAAGCCAAGTAAAACCACGTCCAAATATTTCAACATTAAGCTCCCCTCTTGCAAGATATGATTTATTAATATCTGTGATTTCTAATTCGCCTCTTTCAGATGGAGTTAAGTTTTTAGCGATATTTATTACTTTGTTGTCATAAAAGTATAACCCTGTAACAGCATAAGAACTTTTTGCATTTAATGGTTTTTCTTCAATAGAAATAACTTTTTTATCGTCATTAAACTCTACGACACCAAAGCGTTCAGGATCTTTTACTTGGTATCCAAATATGGTTGCCCCAACTTTATTTTTCATTACAGATTTAAGTTTCGCTAAAAAACCCTGCCCATAAAACAAATTATCGCCTAGAACTAATGCAACATGATCTTGTCCAATAAAATGCTCGCCAATAATAAATGCTTCAGCTATTCCATTAGGCTCATTTTGTACTTCATAACTCAAATTAATTCCGTAACGACTTCCATTTCCCAATAAACTTTTAAAACTACTTAATGAGCATGATGTAGTAATAATTAATATCTCTCTAATACCAGATAACATTAACACTGATAAAGGGTAAAAGATCATCGGCTTATCGTAAACAGGTAGTAATTGCTTAGAAACCCCCTTTGTTATAGGGTACAATCGCGAGCCTTTACCACCGGCAAGTACTATTCCTTTATATTTCATATTATTCCTCTAGGTTTTAACACTTTCGCACCACTGTAGGTTTTTTAAATACCAATCTACTGTTTTTTCTAGCCCTACATCTAAAGTATTTTCAGCTTGCCAACCAAGCCTTCTTCTCAATTTACCATTATCAACAGCATAGCGTTTATCATGTCCAGGCCTATCTTTAACAAATGTAATAAGCTCTTTATAACTTGATAATTCACCATTGTTTATTGGCTTTAAATTGTCTAAAATCTCACAAATTTGATTAACAATAGATATATTACTCATTTCACTTTCCCCACCTATATTATAGGTTTCTCCAGTCTGCCCTTTACAAGCCACAACATAAAGCGCTCTAACATGATCCTCAACATATAACCAATCACGTATTTGTTGACCATTTCCGTAAAGTGGTATTGGGTGACCCTGTAGTGCATTAGAGATTACTAACGGAATTAATTTATCTGGTAATTGATATGGCCCATAATTATTTGAACAATTAGTAATCAAAATTGGCAACCCATAAGTACGATTCCACGCCCGAACAAAATGATCTGAGCTTGCTTTAGAGGCTGAATAGGGGGAACTTGGAGCATAAGCAGTTTGTTCAGTAAAGGCTGGTTCCTCTGGAGTTAAGTCTCCATATACCTCATCGGTAGAGACATGATGAAAGCGCCATAGTTTTTTGGCTAACTCAGGTAATGTATGATAAAACTCTGTTGCGCATTCCAGAAGTACAGCTGTTCCTAACACGTTAGTTTTAATAAACTCACTAGGAGTTAGTATTGATCTATCCACATGCGATTCAGCTGCTAAATGAAAAACAAGTTGCGGCTTATATTTATTAAAAAGTTCACGCACTACATTTTTATTACAGATGTCACATTTTTCAAAAAAGTAATTAGGATCTTCTTCGACACTTGAGAGTTTATTCCCCTTAGCTGCATATGTTAATTTATCTATATTTACAACTAAATAATTTTCTGATTCAAGCAGAAACCGAATTAAAGTAGAGCCAATAAAACCTGAGCCCCCTGTAACAAATATTACTTTTTTCATTTATTTTTATTGACTCTCTTTAATATTATTCTCATTATTAAAATATATTTTGTTTTGCTTTGTTAGAAGATTAATACAGTAGTCAGTAATTTAAGCTAGAGTATTACCGATATATTTTTTTTAAACTCAGAAGTTGAAAACTTTTTCGCCCTTAAAATACATTGCATTTTCATAGATAAACACATGTTATCATTAAGTATATTTACTTTTTCTATAACATCTTTGACTGTGGGATTTTCGGGGCACAAAAAGCCAGTGACACCATCTATTATAGTTTCCTTAATTCCACCTTCATTTACTCCTATCACAGGTTTGCCAGCAGCCATTGACTCCACCGGAGACATGCCAAAATCTTCATTATAAGGTATATAAATAGTGGCTATACACTTACTCACAAGCTCCTTAATCTGATTCTCGTTTAGCCAACCTGTAAACTCTATATTTTTTGCTTTACTTTTTTGTACCTTTAACTTCAAACTTGAAGCTAAACTACCACCAGAGGTGATTTTCAATTTTTTGTCAGGCATTTTTATAAAGGCATCAATTATTAAATCGATTCGTTTATAATTTTCTAATCTGGCCGTTGATAAATAATAACCTTCATTTTCATTGAAGTAGTATTCATCTACAGCACATGGAGGGTATACAACTATAGAATCAATATTTAAATATTGCTTCAAGCGTTTCTGTACATTAACTGAATTTGCAATAACAACATCCATTTTTTTTATTGATTTTTCATATAACTTTAAGTAAAAAAATTTTTGTAAAGCCATTCCGCATCGCTGAACTTTTGAACTATTACTCTTGTAGTAATCTGCTAAGTCATAAAAATGTCTTGGAGGCGTATGACAATAATAAATATTTTTATCAGCCTTAAGATGCTTTATAGCAAGTAAAGAATACAAGCCGCTATATAAATTTACTATGTCACCAGTGGTTTTAGGCGCATTATCTTTTTTATAATGATAAAATCGCCAAGGTGTTAAGAAATGGGCAAACATTCTAGGTGGTGATTTTTTGGATATTAAAGAGATATTATTCGATAGTTCTTCTGTAAGCTCTAAATTACAGTGGTCTACAACACCTTTAGTGCTATTAGATAGCTCTAAAGATTCAAAAAACACTTTTTCAGCTCCGCCATTAACCATCAAAAAATCATAATATACTGTTAGGTTCATTTAATGCGCATACTTATTATTAGTTATTATTTCTCTCCTGATACCACTGTAGCAGCAGATCGAGCATATGGTTTTGCGCAAAGTTTAGCATCAGCCGGACACCAAGTCACTGTTTTAACTTCGGCTCCTGAAAGTAACTTTTCAGCCGATTTTAATGTAGTAAATATCCCTAATAAGTTTTTTGTCTTAATTAAAAAATTCTTCTCATTTTTTTCAGAAGAAGTACAAACTAATAAAGGTACAACAAAATCTCAAACTACCAGCTTTTTTAGTGGTATTATTAATAGGTTTAACCAATTTAGAAAGTCTAAAGGTATTTTATTTTTAGGTCGAATGCCTGATTTAGCTGATTTTTGGTATTTATCTGCTTTTAATTGGATAAAGCAACAACCAAAGTGGGACGTTGTTATGGCAAGTTATGCGCCCTATAGCAATTTATTATTAGCATTAAAAACCAAAAAACAAAACTTAGCAAATTACTTTATTGCTGACTTTAGAGACCCTTGGATTGATCATCATTTATTTTCTGGCTTACCGCTGATATCAATGATGGAACTAAGGCTTTTTAAAAAAATCTGTAATAATACAGATCACATTACAACTGCCACACCTACTTTATCGAAGCTAATAAATAAACAAAGTGGACAGCACTGTATTACCATTTTAAATGGTGCTGTAGTATTAAAAAGTAGCGCCCCTTCCTTACCTTTCTCTTTACCAAGTGATGAACTACTAATTATTCATACAGGGTCTATTTATACTCATATGCAATCGATTGACCCCTTCTTTACAGCACTCAAGGACCTTAAGGCAACTCACACTTTTAAAGTTTGCTTTGCAGGTAATGAAAAGGAGCATATACAAAGTTTAATTTCTAAATACCAGTTAGAGAATCATGTTTATCACTTAGGGTTTTTAAATAAAAGTAACTGCCGACACTTAATAGAAATAGCAGATATTTGCTTAAGTTTCGATCTCAACAATCAAAGCTTTCCCGGTATAATACCTGTAAAATTAATTGAATATATGGCACATAATAAAAACATCTTATTTTGTTATGAGCATATAGATTCTGATGCTGCCAGCATGTTAGAAAAATACAATAACAAAGAAACAACCCCATACAATACAAGAGATCTTACACGTGCATTAAATAGACTATACCAAACTTCCTCATTAACCACCAAAAACATGCAATACTTTAGAGATTATCAAAACATTGATTTAGTTGATTTAATATCTAATTTAAATAAGAACACAAAAAATGAAAACTCTCCTCGTAGTAAATAGTCTACTAAAATATTGCCCCAGAGCATCTCGTCAATTGGACATTTTAAAAACTAAACATGAAGTTTGCGTACTTTCAACTGATTTGAATTTAAATGGGGCAACAAGTCATTACCAACTTCAATCATCTTTAGGTAAACATAAATTTATTAAATTTTTTTTATTGTTTTTAAAACAATATTCAAAGTACTTAAATTTAGCATTTACATTACCTGATGAATTAAAAGGTGAGAAATTTGATAAAGTCATTTGTTATGACTTAATTTTATTACCAATCTTGATTAGTCAAATAGATACCAAACAATGGAGTGTAGATCTAAGAGAATATTACCCTAAACAGTTTGAAAATAGCATTGTGTGGAAACTGACGTTTGGACGATTATTTAATTACTTATGCAAAAGCCAACTACAAAGTATAGATGAGCTTACAACTGTTTCAGAAGGGTTATCTACGTTATATACTAATGGCTATGGTGTTAAGCCTAAAGTAAGATATAGCTTGCCAATTTATCACGACCTCAATCCAAGTACCCCCAATATAAACCATATAAAATTAGTTCATCATGGAGTCAGTAACCCAAATAGAAAATTAGAGTTAATGATTGAGGCTACAAAGCTTTTACCAAAATATTATTCATTAACTCTCTATATAGTTAATAATAATGAGAAATACTATGGTTTTTTAAAAAGCATCATCAAAGATCATGACAATATAATCCTAAAAGCGCCTTTAACTTTTGAAGAGATAATTCCTACTCTAAATAAATATGATATAGGGCTTTTTTGCCCAGAAAAAACAACTGAAAATTTAAATTATGCGATGCCCAATAAATTATTTGAATTTATTCAAGCCAGGATAGCCATTGTTGTTACACCTTTAAAGGAATGTTCTAATTTTGTTCTCTCCCAAAATTGCGGAAAATGCAGTTCAAGCTTTGTAGCTAGTGACATTTCACATACAATAAAAAGCATTAACCACAATGACTTAAAAAAATATAAAAGCTATTCAGATAGAATAGCAAAAGTCTACAGCCTAAAACACAACAAGGAAAAATAATGTGCGGATTAAGCGGCGTCATTTTAAAAGTTCCAGATAGAATACGTATAACTCAATATATCGAAGAGATGAATAATAAAATTGAGCATAGGGGGCCTGATGGACAGGGTGTTTACTATAATCAGAATATTGGCTTTGGACACCGACGTTTATCTATCATAGATCTAGGAACACAAAGCAACCAGCCCATGCACTATAACTCTCATACAATTATATTTAATGGTGAGATCTATAATTTTAAACAACTTAGGCAAGAACTAAAACTCCTCGGATACTGTTTTCAAACTAATTCCGACACAGAAGTGCTATTAACAGCCTATGTTGAATGGGGTGATGAATGTATATCGAAATTAAATGGAATGTGGGCATTTGCAATTCATAATAGAGAAACAAATAAAGTTTTTATCAGTCGAGATCGGTTTGGGATAAAACCTTTATACTTTATGATTAATAGCAGTAATGAATTCTTTTTTGCTTCAGAACCTAAACAATTATATACAAATAGCCTAAAAAAAGTAAATACTGACACTTTAAATTTGTACCTGTTAAATAATAAGGAAGAAACAACTGAAGAAACATTCTTCGAAGGAATAAAAAAACTCCCTGCAGGCCATAACCTGACTCTTGACACCAATACACTGCAATATTCTGTAGCTAAATATTATGATTTAGAATCTGCGGAATCTAATAGTAACTTTGATACGGTATTCACTTCATCAATTGATTTGCAACTCACCTCTGATGTCCCCTTAGGACTATTTTTAAGTGGTGGAATAGATAGTTCCCTAATCGCATTTTATGCATCAAAAAGAAGCCATCAATCTTTAAAAGCGATACATGGTCGTTCAATTCAAAAGGAGTGGGATGAGAGTAAATACGCAAATATTGTAGCTAACAAATGTGACATACCATTATTTGAAACAGCACCAACAGAGAATGATTTTCATGATCTAGTTGAGAGTACTATTTATCAGCTTGATGAGCCATTTGGTTCGGCGTCTATTTTAATGCAAAATAATGTTATGAGAAAAGCAGCTGAACAAGGGTGTAAAGTTATGCTAGATGGGCAAGGTGCTGACGAAGTGTTTCTTGGATATGAAAATACATTCATAGTTTATTTTATGAACTTAATGAAACAAAAGCGTTCAGCCAAAATTGCATATGAGTTCCTAAGACTTAAAAACCACAAAGTAAAACGTAAAGCGCTATATAACCGATTAAAAACTTACAATGACAAACAAATATCTAATTTTGATATAAATAAATATATCAGAAATAACTTAATAGCGAATAATATCCCAAAGTTACTAAAATATGCAGACAGAAATAGCATGGCAAACTCTATAGAAGTTAGACTGCCATTTCTTGATCATAGAGTAGTTGAACATGGAATAAGCTTACCAGTTGATCAACGTATAAAGCATGGCTACTTAAAATATCACTTGCGGAAAAACTTAGTCGGTAAACTTCCTAATAGTATTGTATGGCGAACAAATAAGTTTGGTTTTGAAGCCCCCGAAAAAAATTGGCTTGAACCTAATAGAAACCTGATTATCAACGAGATTAATAATAATGATTATCTTGCAGAACTAGTAAAACAACACAATCCTAATTTTGACAATTTAAAAACACTCTGGAAGTATTACAATGTCGCAAAGTGGCAAACAGCTTTTTCACTCTCTATATAGGTTTTAAGAAATGTTCACTTTTGATAGAAGATTTATGTTGCTCTGGGGCGGACTAATTATTGCCATCTTACTAGAGCACGTACTACTTACTAATGTATACAAAAAAGACTCTTCATTGAAACGATTTTTATCTAAACCCACTAATACAGAAAAAACTGATTTAGTGTATTTTATTTTTTATTACTTTCTGTGGAAAGGGGTTATTAAAAATGTAACTTTATTATTTACCTTACCCGGCATTGCTTATTTAGCGATTAAGGAAGCGAATAAACTCATCGACTTTGATGGCATATTTGGTGGGCTAGTAATCAGCAACTACTCACTTTCTGTAATTGTATGGCTAGTATTAATTGATATTAATTCATACCTTCATCATTGGTTAATGCATAAAGTACCTGCACTATGGCACTTTCACAAAGTACATCATTCCGCAGTTAATATGAACATTATCACAGGGATTCGTCTTTCAATAGCTGAGCGTGCATTTTATTATTTAATTACCATAGGTATAAGCACTTTATTACTTGGATTACCAAACCCTAAAGTCATATTTACAGTGCTATTTATCAGGCAGTTTATTGACTTATTACAACATTCAGACTTACCTTGGGATTATGGCTGGTTAGGCTATATCATTGCAAGCCCTCGGTTTCACAGATTGCACCACTCTAGTGATCCTAAAGACTTTGATAAAAATTATGGCAATATTTTTTCTCTTATGGATTATATATTCGGAACAGTATCCAAGAGGTACATTAAAAATTCAGCTATCGCCGATATTGTTCCTTTAGGGCTATCAACACAAAAAGAAACATCTAAATATAATATTTGGTGGGTGAGTTTATATAAGGACACATTACTAGAATCCATTATTAACTTGATCAGTAAAAGGTATTAATTAAACGAATGAGCCCACCTTATGATAATAACATTAGATTAGCAATTCTCATAAGGTGATTATCTAAACTTTTAAATAGAAGTAATTACTTTATATAATATTTTGATAATAACTCTAATGCTAACCCGAGCTCTGATTCGGTTACTGAACCGTATGATAACCTATAGAAACTACTGTAATAAGTACCAAATGCATCTCCTGGTATTAATGAAATTTTATCATTTTTTAACACATCCATACAAAAGGCTTGTGCTGAACTATACCCTTCAGGAATTTTAATAAATGTATAAAAAGCACCTTCAGGTTCAGTCATACATATATCATATTGCCCTTTAAATTGAGTCAATAATCGACTTTGCTTCTCCAAATTATCCTTCACTGCTATATTAAACTTTAAAACATCATCTGGGTTACTCAAAAAATCAGCACATGCTTCTTGAGCAAACTCCTGGCCACAAACATTAGTATATTGATGGTATTTAATCATTTCTTTCATCAGCTCACTTGAAGCCATTAAATACCCTAAACGAAAGCCTGTCATACCAAAGTTTTTAGAAAAACCGTTTATATACAAAACCCTGCCCTTATCATAACAAGAACTTAATAATGATTTTTTATGTTTGAAATTTAAATTTTCATATATTTCATCTAAAATAATTAAAATATTATTTTCTACACAGATCTGATATAGTAGCTCAAACTCTTCATGACTATATACTGAACCAGTTGGGTTACAGGGAGAGTTCAAAATAAGGATTTTAGTTTTATCTGTAATATTTTTTTTAAGCTTTTCTGGTGTAAGCTTAAAATTCTCATTACTAGTAGTTTCAACTTCTACATAGGACTTATCAAATAACTTAAAACAAGCGATATAATGAGGCCATGCTGGAGTTGGAATAATAAATTCTTCTCCATCATTCAGTAATGAGTATATTGCCGTTGCAACAGCTTCACTTGCCCCATTTGTGATAATTATTTCATTTGAAGGGTTAAAGTCTAAATTAGATTTACTTTTTACAGAATCGACTAATTCATTGCGTAACCTAGCTACCCCCCAATTTGAAGAGTAATTATATTTACCTTCAGAAAGATACTTATTTACATTCTTAATAATTTCTTTAGGTGCTTTAAAATTAGGGCTACCGATATCAAGTCTAATAACACTTTCACCAGAGTTTTCAAGTTTTAAAACCTCTTCAAAAATACTTCTAATTGGTGAAAAAGGAGCTGACTTTAAATTTCTATTAACTAACGCTGCTAAATCTGACATTCGTAACCCTTAATATATTTTATGCTCTATTATTTTTAAGCTAACCTATTTAAACACAACTCTTTAATATTTACATTATTTGACAAGTATCAAACATAAATTTATTACTTTTGAGAGTTCGGCTGTTATGTATTATCATACTAATTAAATTAAATTAACATTTAGAGTACTTATGGACTATACATCTAAACTCATTTCTTATTTACAAAAACACAAATTCTCAACTACAGAGATTGCTGATAGTCTAGGTAAAACAGGAGAAATACCTAGTCTGTTATCTATCACAGGTGATCAATATATAGTTGGCAAGGCGCGTTGCCTGTTTACTGCAAATGGAACAAATTATTATTTACATGAACAAATTCCCAACATAGAGGAAGGTGAAATTGCACTCGTCTTTACCAAACATTGTGAAGGCATGGCCATTTTTGGTGATATAGTTGCAAAATACATCCTTGAAATAAAAAAAGCGGCGGGGATAGTTACCCAAGGAGCCATGCGGGATATAGACGAAATTAGAGACAGAAAATATCCAATTTGGAGTATAGGACAAACTCCTATAGGTTGTATTAATAAACCTACCATGCCTTACCCTTATGAAGAGAAAAATACTTTACTACATAAATATGATGGCTGTATTTTAGTTTGTGATGATTGTGGCGTTGTGGCTATCCCTAAAGAATATCATAACCAGGAAATGTTATATCGGTTAACGGCTATGAAAGCTCAGGAAGAAGTCTGGAACTATTGCCTCGATGAACTAAAGTGGGATACTGTTCAAACAATCTGTAATAAAGAATACCTAAAACACCCTGAACTTTTACCACAAAAATATCAAGATAAATTGGAGCTACTACAAACAAACTTTGCCACAGAACCAAAAAAAACGATTGAGCAATAAAGCAAACTAGCATACTCCTGACTTCTTGTTCAGGAGTTTATTAGTTTTCAATTAAACCACCAGCTAAATATTTTTGTAATGGTCAACTCAACTTGGAGACTTCTTTAGGCACTTTTTAGTAATTTCATTTCATATTCTGCTGGTGAGATATTTCCTAACTTATAATGGCGGCGCTTTTGATTATAAAATGGTTCTATATAATCAATAATATCAGCTATTGCTTCACTCCTCGTTTGATAACGACGATATTTAACTCGCTCAGATTTTAAACTGCGGAAAAACCTTTCTGTAACAGCATTATCCAAACAATTTCCTCGGCGGCTCATACTCGCTTTGATACCATATTCATTTAGTGTTTCTTGAAATGCTTCACTCGTATATTGAACTCCTTGATCACTATGGAATATAACGTCATCATCTGGTTGTCGTTTATTTACTGCTAAGCGTATTGCTCTTGTTGTTAACTCACTATTTGGTTTATCTGAAAACGCCCAACTAATTACTTTACGCGAGCATAAATCCATAATCACAGCTAAATACAGCCAGCCTTGTTGAGTTCGGATATAGGTAATATCACCTGACCAAAGCGTATTTAGTTGCTCTGGGTTAAATTGACTATTCAAGTGATTTGGTGCGATAACTGATGCTTTACCACCTGATGGATAACGATGTTTCTTAGGTCGTTTAGCTACAAGGTCTAATCGCTTCATTGCTGTTCTAACTTTATGAATACCTAGTCTAAAACCCATAGCCTGAAGCTCTATTAGCATTCTGCGTTTGCCATAAGTTGCATCCATATCAACATGAACTTGCTTCATGGCCGCTTCAAGTTTTACTTGTTCAGCGTTTATAACTTTAGGTTTTGAGCGATAGTAAAATGTACTTACCGAAATCGATAAGCACCGACAAATTTGCTGAACTTTATTTCCAGCCTTTTTCAACATAACTGCTACTTGCTGCCGTTGTTCATTTGAATAGCGAAAAAGGCTGACGCTTTTTTTAATAGTTGATTATCAATTTTTAACTGCTTAACTTGCTTTTCTAATTCCTGAATACGTATTTGTTCAGGAGATAAAGCACTCGCTTTTGGTGTGATACCTTGTTGTTCTTTTTTATACTGACTGATCCAACGCTGAATGGATGATAATCCTACGCCCATAGCTACTGCGGCATCTTTATGTTTATAACCATGAACAATTACTAGTTCCGTACATTCACGTTTAAATTCTGCTGATAATATTTTCTTTGGCATTTTTGACCTCGATATTTTAGATAATAATACCTCTAACGAAGTCTCTAGTTAAATTGCACCGTTACACAAATCACATTTAGAAAGAAACTATACTCAACAATGGAGGAATTACAGCAAGATCTGGACGAATTACTACAACAATGATAGAACGCATCAAGGAAAAGTGTGCTGCGGACGAACTCCGTTAGAAACTTTACTTGATGGTAAATCGATTTTGGCTGAAAAAACTTAGCTCAAATTTAATCTGACAGACACCATATTAAAATGGGTAACTGTCAGATCAAGTCTGAGCTACTACACATAATGCTATATTAGAACACCAAACGGTTATTATATTACATCAATACTTCAAGTCTCTGCTTTGCCTTTTTATGAGACTTTTTAGCTGCCATTTTATAGTAACTGATCGCTTTAGTGATATTAACCGAACCCAGTTTGCCACTTTCATAAATATACCCTAAATAAGCACTGGCATTTCTAAGGCCACGCTTTGCAGCCTTTTCATAATATGGCAGTGCTTTTTCTAATGAAGGCTCACCTAATCGACCCAACTCAATTGCAATTGCTTTATACAAAATAGCATTACCAAATCCTTTCTCTATACCTACATCCAACCAAGTCTTTAACTTATCGACCGGGAGATGGTACTTTATACCTGACAGTGCTAATTGTGTTGCTATCAACATGCTTTTAATATGACCTTTCTCTGCTAATTGCTTAGCGACAGAAAAGACCGAATCAAACCTTTTCTTATTCGATCTTTGTGATCTAAGCAAATAAATGTAGCGGTAACCAATATCAATATCTTTTGTCCTTTCATAGGCATTCTTATAATGTAATATCGCTTTGTTTACATCAGGTGAATTTAATAGTTTATCATCATGTGCTTTAGCTATCACATAACTGGCTAACCAGTGCCCTTTCTCAGCGGAACTTGTCAGGCTGGGTAATAAAGCATCGAATAACTTCTGATCTCTTACTTTAAAATTAAGCCAACAGTGAGCAATTTTTAACTGCGATTCCGAAGAAGCCGATGAGATCAGCTCATTTGTTCCGATCCGAACTGATTCTTTCTCAATTTGAGAACAACCTAAAACTAACCACTTAAATCGCTCTTTTCCACTCAGATCTAAAGTACTCAGTTTCTCCCTTAATTCTTGAGCTCTAAGTTTATCCTTGTCAAATCGATTTCCTTTCCTATAGACATCTTCTAAAAACATAATAGCCTGAACTTCATCTTGTTCAGCTGCCTGCTCTAAAAGCCATAGCACTCTAGAAATGGATCCAGAATTAGGAAATTCATTATAATAAAGCCCAAGGGCTAAATCCGTCATAGCAGCAACATTGCCCTGAGAGACCTTAGCTTCTAAATCTACATACCGCTGCAAACGAGCTTCATATTTGCTGGCAGCAAGGATATTAGCTGAACACAACCCCATAAAAAAAAATAATATAACGCTCGTATACTTTACTGATAATTTTAAAGAAAAATCAAACATTTTAATAACCAAGTTAAACATTTATTTAATTAAATACTTAATCGTATTTTCCACAATTTTTGACGCTCTCGGTTCCTGGGCATCAATCGCACCAAACCATCCTATAGAACCAAAGTGGATAACCTTACCACCTATTTCTGGTTTAGTTTCCGCGATCATCGCTGAGTGCAGAATTCGCCACTTTTTACGCCCTCGAAAAGCAGGGAAGTACTTATCAACAACAAACCCCGTACCAAGCACTTTCATATCTTCAGGAAATCCGTGCCACCATGTACGATCGACTTCACCATCACCCCTTAAAGGAGCAGTATCCATTTCAATATCTAATAGTAAAGTATTTTTTCCAAACCAATCTCCTTTAGTCAGCCCTGTGCCATCAAAAATAGGATGTGCTGAAGCAACTTTTATTTGCCTATTTTGTCGATACTCTGTTTTAGTTAATCCTCTAGACAAAGCCTCTTCAATGGACAGTACTCGTCCAACAGGCATACCACCCACATAATACGTGAGTCCTAATTCATTCTGGGACTCGCGATCTATTTTTTTATTAAACCAATAACCTGAGTTGTTAAATTCTTTATTGGAAACTGGCGCATTGCCTTTTTTAACCAATAGACGATCACCGATCACATTGATTTTCCACCAGGATACATTGCCTGAAAATACAGCTATACTTTTATCTCGAGATAAAACACCATCAATAAAGTCCCGCATTTCTGATGACATATACTCGTCATGAGATGTTAAGATCAATAAATCAAGTTTATTTTTAAGCTCAGGATGATTATGTAAATCTGCATTAGTCAAATGCAGGGGAGTCATCCCCAATTCCTGTATTTTTCGTGCAAATGGAACGGTTCCCCGATAGCTGTGATAATCATTCTGAATCGTCGCTTTTAAAGGCCGTAATAAACTCACTTCATGTTGTCCGTGCTTTACACCTAATGTATAAAAAGACGCGCCACCGATAGAGTTATAGGCTTGCCATGTATAGGTAGGATGCACTACAGCAATCGTACCTTTTTTAACCATCCCCAAATCTGGTTGTTTGATAAAAAAGAGTTCATCAGAAACAAAATCACCTTTATATTTTAATAAAACTACATAAGCACCATCTTTTAATTTATCGGCAGGAAGACTCAAACTGTGTTGAAAATCACAGCCTTTATCACCCCGATTCGATAAGCATTTTTTATATTCAACAGTTGAAGGTTTCTTTAAATCCACATCAGCGACCAAGTTTTCAGTTGTTGCGTCAAATATCACATAACCATCAAATTGATTGGCTTTGGATTTTTTACTGGACAATAAAAACTGCACATCTTGTTTCTGACCAATTGATATTTTTACTGGATAACCATGAATCTTTCGTGACCAGGAGCTATACGATTTTGAAAGTTCCTTGGTAACTCCAATATCATTATCCTTTTGAACTTCTCCCTTAGGGAAATAAAGCCCGCTACCTCGCTGCAAGCCCTCAGCAAAGCCCATAGGATCAAACAATGCTTCCACTGTTTCCTTGTTTGATTTAGTTGTTTTACTTGTATTTTTTAGCACTGATGTGGTATTTACAGGAACCGCTGAAATTAAAACATTAGATTCAGATTTTATTTGCCTTTCAAATATTCGAGAAATATCTTCAAACTTAAGCACCATTAAAGTGCTTACCAAAGAAACGTAAGTTATCGTTAATCCTGTCGCTATCCACCTATAGATGAGATTAGTTTCTACAATTTTTTGTATCGAAACCGGCGTTTTACCTACCAATAGACCATAATATTGAACAATGACAATACCAATACCGTGTAACAGACCTAAAGCTAAAAATTCCCACCCGTTTCCATGCCAAACCCCAATAAGTGCAAAAGTTATCATTGTGGCTATAGGTAATAAGTGACGAGGAGAAATGAAACGAATGTTTCGTACCAGAGTCATTGAAAGTGGGTTGAAAAAAACATCCCTCATGTAATGACCTAAGGTAATGTGCCAGCGATTCCAAAACTCGGACAAATTTCTCGCTGTAAATGGTGAATCAAAATTCTCTTTTACTTTTATTTTCATGATCCCAGCGGCACCAATACCAATATCGTTTAAACCAGAAAAATTAAAATATAAATAAAAGAAGAAGAATAATGCAGCTGCAAAAAAATCTAGTAAATTATGGTATGCACCGTCTGACAGCAGATCAAAGAAACCAAGCTGCTTAAATAAACTTCCGATGACAACCAGCTTCAATGTACCAATGATCAATCGGGTAAATGACCTAAACAATGGTGTTCTGTCTCTATTTGGCTCATTTAGAGAAGTTTCATAAAAATTATAGGGATTGATCGGACCAACTAAAAACGTAGGCGTAAAAAAAGCAAACCCGAGATAACTTTGTAAATTCGGTGTATCTACACGTCCTGAATCTATTTCATATAGAAGGTAACTCAGTCGGAAGGCCATATATGATACACCGATCAGGGGTAGCCAATGCTCTATTTTAAAAGTCACTAACCAGATCAAAGGCAATGCAAAAGCAAGCCAATGCAACCAACGTTTAGATTCATCTTTTGCAAAATATAGAGCGACCCAAAAGGCAATTACAAGAGCAAGATAAACACCATAGGTGATCAGTGAATCAATACTATACCCAAAAAAGATTAAATAAGTGACTACAATATTTAATACTGCAAATAATAGTTTTTTGGCTAATTCGGGTAAAAAAGAGACTATTCCCCAACCAATAATGATATAGGCTAAACCAATTAATAGATAATTATCTGAAATCACTTAAAAATCCTTATACACAGCGCTAACATCCAGTGACAAAGGTCCTATGTACTGGAATAAAACAATTAGCATGACTGAGATCACCACAGCCAAAATTTTTGATGCCTTTTTCATAGGTTATACCTTTTTCTTTTTTTCCACATAATTTGCCAGCACGGGTGCTAAACTTTGTGAAATCAACTTTGCACCATTTTGATTTGGGTGTGTGACATTATAGAAGTGCGCATTAATATACGACTGCTCTTTATTCGGTAACATCGCTTCGATTGGAATACCAATCACATCGATAGCGGGAGAGAAAAGTGGCTTTCTTACATATAGAATTTGCTTTTCTTTATCAGGCCGTGGTAATTTTAAATATACAAGTTCTACATTAAACTCTGCACACAGCATTTTTATTTTGTTCATGAAATAAGCTTCAAAGTCGTTATACTTACGACTCTTTATTACCTTGAAATAATCGGTATCAACACCTGAAAATACTGCTGCTTTGATGTTGATATTCGCTGTAGAGTTTATAAGCGACTCAAATTTTTCATGTTTTTTCTTTCCAGGCGCTTTAAAGCCACGTTTGTAAACTAAAGAACCATTATTTTGATTAAGATTACGATCATTCATTTTATCTTTGGGTTTAGACGCTAAGGTCCATAATAACCTCGGTGCGATCAGTAAATTCTCTGAATAAACCTGCAACTTCATTTTGAATGGGAGAGACCAGAAGGTATGAAAGTCGTCCTTAATATTCCAAATGTACTTGGCGGCTGGATGAGGTCGTTTACTGGCACTATTTGGTATTGAAAACACAACCTGTTTAACAGGTCTGTTTTTCAGCATATCTCTTAACTGGAGATAAAGGGCATCTTCTCCGCGCCAATTTCCACCGAGCGTGAGTGAGTTAATTTTATTCCCGGTAGCGTCGAGCCAACTCTTTTGAAATACCTTATGGTCAATACTGGTCCACATAGTCGATGAGCCCAGGAAAAGAATATCTACCGGGTCATTTTTAGCAAAGATTTCCTCTGCCTGATAATTATAATTCCCCATTCGAGCTTGAATTGATTTATATGCGTCTTCTGGCTCAATAAAATACCAGAGCCAGACCGGAGAGAATAATATAGCTAAAAATAAAAATGACGCTATAGCAGCTGATTTTCGAGCACGAAAGGCTGAAAAAATCGGCGCGTTCGGATCTACTAGCGCCACATTACTATCTGCAAGCATTAAGCTACCTTTTTCTCAATTAAGTTAACAAGATCACCTACATTATTGAGTGATGCGATCTGTGCATTTCTAAATCTGATTTTGAAATGATTTTCAACTTCGAGGATCAATTTTATATGTGCTAGAGAGTCCCATTTATTGTGATCTTTAGCGCTCATTTCATTAGTTAATACTAATTCTTTATTCTCCAATACATCTCTAAAAATGTCCTGGAGTTCAACCATTAAATTTTCCAATGGGATTTCCTATTATCTATGCTTGCTAAATTAAAAAAATGCTCAGAGGAACTATCAGGTATCGAACATTTTGCGTATTTGCTTTTTATCTATCTTTCCAGTTAAACCCTGTGGAAATTCAGAAACCAGTAATATCGATTTAGGTACCTGGAACACAGGAAGTATCTTGCCTAAATCATCTTCTATCTGTTCAACGGTGACGTTCTGCCCCTGGCGTAAGATTATCGCTGCTGCGACTTCTTCTCCGTAGTATTTATTTTCAATTCCAACAACCGAGGCTGCCTGTATATAAGGAAGCTTTGCAACTTCAGATTCAACCAGTGCCGGTGAAATATTCAAACCACCGCGAATGATTAAATCTTTTGCACGTCCAACAATGTACAATTTACCGCCATCTAAATAACCCAGATCTCCCGTTTTAAAACCGGTAGGCGTGATAGCATCTAAATCTGTTTGTTTTGCGTTTATGTAGCCTTTCATCAAAAAAGGGGTATTAACAAAAACTTCACCCTCTTGTTTTTCATCAAGAGATTGACCATTTGGATCTATTATCTCAATTTGAACCCCGGCTAATACATCGCCTTTACAATTTTCATCATACATTACCCCAGGTAACTGGCTGGTGATAAAAGTGGTTTCAGATAAAGCAAAATTCTCTCTTAATTCGAATTGAAATCGTTGCTCAAATTCAGACTTTGTTGTTTGCGATAATGGTGCCATACCCACCAGGGCTAACTTAATCTTCTGGGTAATTTCAAGGATATCATCTTCATCACGCAATGCCATCAGCATGGTCAACATAGTAGGGGAAAACCAGAGCGTATTAATATCGAAATTTTTAACGTAATCCCAAAAACCGAATACATTTGACGGCCCCAAAGGCTGATCTATTACAAATGAACCGCCAACTGACATAGGTAACAAAAATAGGTTATGGACTCCTCCAAGATAGGACATAGGCAATAAATTATAAAAGCGATTATCTTTATCTATTTTCATTGCCTTACAAAACAACTGCTCATTGCCAATTAGCCTAGATGCAGATACGTCGATCCCTTTAGGGGCAGCAGTAGAGCCTGAGGTATATATACGTAGAAACGAAAAATCATCTTCCAAATACTCAAACAGATCCAAACTTTCTTGATGCTCATGCCAAATTGACGTTAAAGATACAGATGATTTTTCATCAGCTTCCATATACTCAGGAGAAAAAACTATTGTAGATAAAGTTTGAAATAGATCATGGATGGTATCGAGTGATGCAAAAGCATTCTGGCTTACAAAACATGCTTTAGGATCTGCTGAAGCAATAATGTCTGTAATTTGAGCTGCACTGAGGTCTGCATTTATAGGTACAACCTTAACTCCAACAGTCCAGGCTGCAACAAATAACAAGGGTAACTCAAAACAGTTTTCACAGATGACAACAATTGTATCACCTTTGCAAAGTTGTAATTTTTTCAGGTAAACAGCACCTTTCAAACTGATAGATTGAAATTCGGCATAGCTGTATTCTCTACCAGAATATCTGTCAATCATTAAAGTGCGGTTTGCAAAGCGTTTAAATATCCCGCGTAACTCTTCAGCTACGTTACTAATTACTGCATTTTTCATTTTTATAACCTAATACTACCGTCTTCTAACAGTTTTTCTTGTCCAATCCAAACGGTCGGTTCCCTTAAAATAAAGTCCAGGTGAAATGCAACATCATTGGTTCCACCTATGGTCGCATTCGAGCCAATTCCAAAATGGATTGTACCAGCGCAGCCTTCATCTTCCAGCATGACACCACACAAAACAGCATTTGGATTTAGACCTATGCCAAATTCACCGATAATTCTGCTTTTAGGACCAGCGTCTTCAAATAAACGATTAACTTCGGCTTCAACTTCTTTATTTTCGCAATTAACTTTTACAACTGTACTTTTTTCAATAGTCAGAAAGATTGGTTTATCAACCACCCCTATATTGGGACAGGGTACACTACCATCTACGGCTATAATGCCTTCACCAAACCCTTCCAGTGGTGCAATATTCACTTCAGCATCTGGAGGAGAACCGAGATCACCCGGTTTTCTTACAATACCGGGGCATCTGTTTGCCGTACGCTTTTCAATTGAAAAGGTTATATCTGTGCCGGCAGGATTGGTGACCCGGACGCGAGTTGCGATATCCAGTTTATCAGCCAACTCATAGCATACTGGCTCTATTTCGGTAAAATCAGTGTGTAAAGCTGGCGATTTCAATACATTTAATGAATAATCAGGCAGGCTTAAATAACGGGTTTTTGCTGATGTTGCATCTTTCCTAGCTTTTGTATGCGCAAGAGACATAGGTGTCAAACAAAAAACTATGTCTGCGGCCATCATATTCTTAGCAACAGTTTCAGGAGGTTCTTCTCCATGAATTTTTGGTTCAGGCATACATTCGAATATGATGCTATTAGTTTTATGTTTTAGCTCGTCTAAAACCACAAGTCCCACATTCATTGTTGCCGGTGAAACAATAATTAATGCTTGTTCGCCTTGTTTCACTTCAGCACAAGTATTTACCAACACACTTGCACCTTTTTTCATTTTTTCATTCATAATATTATCTACTGTCAATATACCCGTTTACATTATACTTTTGCAATTTATTGGTTAATAATTTAGTTGTTAGCGTTAATATTTAGCAAATTTAAATACATTTTTTCTAATTTAACTTTTTGTTCTGTCCATGAATACTCTACAAGCCTACTTGCTTTCTCAGCGTTACCGGCAAACAGATAATCTTTTTTATCATACAGCATTTCGCATATTGTGCTAGCCATAACCTCTTTATTTTCAAACTCCATCAACCTGCCATTTCCAATGGATTCGATATATTTCTTAAGTTCCGGTAAATCATTTGCCAGTATTGGTATATCGGCAAAACTCAGTTCAAATAACTTATTAGGCATACAAAGCTCATAAGAAAGAGTGACTGGCTCGACAGAAATAATGCCAAGATCAGCCCCTTTAATATACTCTACAACTTTTTCATATGGAACCGGAGGCAGTATTCGCATTTTATGCTGAACATTATGCATAGCTGCGACCTTGTACATATTTTTTCTGTCTTTCTCTGAACATGGTCCGATTGTTGCAAAGAACACATCTTCTAACTGAGGCATGAGTCGAATAATATCTTCAACGCCACGTCCAACAGTTACCTTGCCGACGTATATGATAAGTCGCACATCAGCCGCTAAGTTTAAATCTTCTCTTATATTATGTATGTAGGAAGAAATGACAGGGCTATTATATAAGACCGTGACATTCTTTTTAAACGATTTTGAAAGTATGTTTGCTATTTCATTGCCAACAGTAATAATACCATCAGCCTGTTTTGCACATTTTTTTTCTAACCATCTTACAAAATTTTTCTTAATAAAGGGCAAAGGAGGGTTTCGGTGAACTTCCAATTCATGTGCATCATAAATAACTTTAACATCAGGCAATGCCTTTTTTACTTTAACTGCAGTCGGTAGACATAAAAAGTCATGTGAATGTATCAAATCCGGTCCGTAAGCGATTAAGTCATCAATAAAAATTTTTGAAAATAATTTGTATTTTATAAAAGGCATTAGTTTAACTGCAATAACTTTGGCTAAAAACATACTAAAAAAAGTACAACCCTTTAGTGGCCATGAGTTTAATGCCAGATCTACTGGTTTCCATTCATTTCTTTTAAAGGAAATACCGTTTAAAACTTCAAATGCGGGAATATTTAGCCCCGTAATACCAAACACTCTAACTTCATATCCTAGTTCACGGGCAGCATACGCCATTTTAAGGACTCTAGCATCTGAATTACAAGGATTAGATACTAACACAGCTATTTTCTTATTCATTTTCAAACACCGTTAATGCTTTATCTTTTTCCATTTGCAAACCTGCGATTTTAATTATTGTTTTTGCTTTTATTATTCTCAAAATAAATAGTACTATCATTAATAAAACCAATGCTAATACTATTAACGGGATATTTTCTACAAGGTAAGGTTTTGATGCTACAAGAGACATAAAATCATTAACTGCTGCAAGATCTAAAGTGATAAATAAAGAAATTATTAAACCCAGAAAAACACAAGCACCCACACCTTTAACCATCAGAATAAATTTATCTAATGTATTGGAAATACTGACCTTCAGGGTTAATTCAGACAGTAAAGTTCTATTATGATTAATAAATAACTCAGTGTCTTCACTACAAACCTTTTCAGGAAACATCTTGCGAGTTTCATTTTCCATAAAAGTAAATTCACATTCATTACTGTAAACCATTTCACTACTGCAATCAGTTAGTATTACATTCCGAAAAATACTCTCTAAAAACGTTAATCTCTGCATATTTGAATTTGAGAATGTAACATCAGTCAGTCTGCATTTAGTGAATGCCAGATCTTTCAACTCTGTACTAACAAAACTAATATGCTTCATATTAAAAAAATCATATTCACACTTTATAATGGAAGCAGTAGAATAATCAATGTTTTCTAACACTCCACCTTCAAATCTACAATTAATTAGCTTCGAGCTTTTAAAACTGCAGTTTATTATCTTCGCATATTGAAAAAAAGAATTACTGAACATTGCATAATCGAATAAACAATCTTTAAAGTAAGCTCTCCTAAGAGTCACATTTCTAAAAACAACCCCTGAAAAGTCTACTTTTTCAAAAGTCATATCAGAAAGATCATCATTTACAAATTCTGCAGGTTCACCTGATTTATGATCTGTTTTCAACCATTCTTGATGTTTTTTTAATTTATTTACGAAATTTTCATCCACTTTTATTCATTCCTTCAGTCAATTTCAGACTAATAAATACTTGATATAGATCTTCAAAATTCTCTCTCATTAAAAAGTATGTCGAAAGAGAGCTCCCGATAGTTGATATTTGTGTAACTGTTATAAGAGATAAAAATAATATAATTATATTCTCTTTCAAAATTTGAAAGAAATCATTAGGGCCAATAACCACAACTGAAAAAATAGAAAACACTATAATGACAAAAAACACAGATGCGGTTGAGAATAACCGATTAAACTCAATCGATAACATTCTATTGAGGAAGCCCGATTTATAGTCAGATATTGCATCATTAATACAGTTTAAATCATTACCAGTATTATTTACATGGAACGTGAATACTCGTGCTCGCTTAAGATTTACCCGATTAAACTCTCGACCTAATTCCTCACCTTTTTTCAGCATGATAATTTGCAAACTAATAAAAACGATAAAAGCAACACATAAAATGAGAACAAATACCGGTATCAGAATATATAAATAGATGATTACTGCAATTATCATCAATAAGGGTGATAAACATGTCAGCAGAGCTCTAAAACCCCTTAACATACAAGGTACATCAGTTTTCAACGCCTTTAAAAGGCTAGTGCTAGTTTCCGCATTCAGCATATCCTTCTTGGCAATTATTATGTTATAGAGTTTAACTTCATACATGACAGAAAATTTTAATATCGTTTTCTTTCCTTGAAACTGCATAATTTCTTGTAATATAAAAAACAACATCACAGCACACGCCCAGATCACGTTTTTCATAACCTCTGTCACCTCACTATCACCTAACCATTGATTAACACTATCGTAACCTGTGATAGTGCTAATCAATAAAAAAGTAGAAAGTAAAGATAAAACTATATAACAAAGCAATGCATAAAATTTTGTTTTGTAGTAAATTGACTTTTTTAAAAAAAATAAAGTGCTATTCATTTTTGCTAAACAATATGATTTAAATAAGGGTGCATAGGTAAGCTAAATACTTGTTTAGCTAAGCGCTCAGCAACAGGGAAATCACCTTCTTGATAACCAAGCTCTTTGAAGGCTGTTTGTTGATGCATACAAGTAGCGTAATAAATCATGGTTGGAATACCTTTTGCCTTATACTCAGCCATAATCTCATCTCGCTTAGCATCTAATAAGGTGTATTGAGCCCATGAGCTAGTATAACCAACTGGAACTTTAGGTGTATTGTATTTGTTACATAGTTCACTTTCATATTTAGCTGCAGATTTGTTTCTATTAATTAGCTCTTGCGGAAATTCAGCTAACTTTTCTAACAAAATTGCTGCTTGAATAGTATCTAAACGGCTATTTATGCCTATTCGCACATTATCGTACTTATCTTTACCTTTACCGTGAACACGGTATGATTTTACGAGTTCAGCATAATCATCATTATTCGTAAAAATAGCACCACCATCACCATAACAACCTAGTGGTTTAGCAGGGAAAAAACTTGTAGTAGCGATATCACCAAAGCTACCTGATTTTTTACGATTACCTTGATTATCCGTAATCGAACCACCAAAGCCTTGAGCAGCATCTTCGACCAATTTAAGGTCAAACAGCTTCGTTATGCGTTCAAGCTCAGGATAATTAGCTGGAAGGCCAAATAAATCAACTGAAATGATCGCTTTAGGTTTTAGCTTACCTTCAGTAATTGTTTGCTGAATTTTACTTTCTAGATCTTTAGGACAAATATTAAAAGTTGCTTCATCGGAATCAACAAAAACAGGCGTCGCTCCAGCTAAAGCAATTACTTCTGCAGTCGCGAAAAAAGTAAATGTTGGACAAAAAACAGCATCTCCGGGTTTTATATCTAAGACCATCATTGCGAGTTGTAATGCGTCAGTACCATTAGCACATGTTATCGCATGTTTTACACCTACATAATCTGCTAGTTTTTGCTCTAACTCTTGTACTTCAGGTCCCATGATATATTTACCATGTTCTAATACCGTTTTAATTCGAGCATCGATCTTGGTTTGTAAATGTTTGTATTGGGCCGCTAAATCAATAAATTGCATTTCTATTCCTTTATGAGCAAAGTGAGCTCTGAACCTGAAAGTTGGTAAGTATCACCTGTATGAGCGCACGTTTCTAAGCCTTCACCCGTTAAAGGTAGGGAAAGCTGCTCGCCATACTTACTGATCCAAGCAATTTGTCTAGCAGGTACGCCAACCATAAGTGCAAAAGCTGGAACATTTTTATTTATAACTGCACCGGCTCCAACAAGTGAATATTCACCGACAGTAATTCCACAAACAATTGTGCAATTAGCGCCAAGTGTCGCTCCTTTTTTTACTAAAGTATCACGATACTCTGTTTTACGCTCTATGAATGAGCGCGGGTTATAAACATTTGTGAATACCATACTCGGGCCACAAAAAACATCATCTTCAATATGTACATTATCGTAAACAGAGACGTTATTTTGAATTTTTACGTTATTGCCGATTGTTACTTTGTTACCAATAAAAACATTTTGACCTAACGAACATTCTTGGCCAATTACTGCACCACCGCAAATATGAACAAAATGCCATACGCGAGAGTTATCGCCTATTTGTGCACCATCGTCAACAATTGCACTTTCGTGTTGTGTAAAAAGAGCCATTATAGCTGGCTCTTTACAAATGGGTGTACTTCATCTTGTGTTTCGATATGCGTTTTGCCTTGGCGAATTTTATGAACAGTTTCAACACAATGACGCGCATCCTCAATTCCATAACCTCGACCAGCTAAGATCTCTTGATAACTGATTGTATGCAGGTCTGTAAAGCCACCAGAAAACTCTAACTCTTCATTATCACACGTGATAGATCTGAATGTTGGCTGCTTACCCACTACGCTTTGCGGTAGGTCATTTGCGTCGATTGACAGAAACCATTTAACTCTAGCATTCTCATATTCTAAATATCCAGACGCTTTATCATCATTCATAAAATGAAGATCATTACGCTGTAATTTACCAAATATAAAATGAAGCATATCAAAAAAGTGAACGCCAATGTTTGTAGCTACACCAAATGATTTACGAGGGTCGCCTTTCCAGCTTTCCATGTACCATTTACCACGTGAAGTGATATAGGTTAGGTCTACTTCGTGCTTTTCATCTGATGTACTAGATTCAACTTTCTTTTTTAAATCTAAAATAGCTTGATGATGGCGTAATTGAAGAATGTTATAAACTTTTTTGCCTGTTTCTTTTTCAACTAGCGCTAAATCATCTAGCTCTTCGATTGTTGGCACTAATGGCTTCTCACATATAACATCACAACCTAAACGTAAACCAGCTGTAATATGAGAATGATGTAAGTAATTAGGTGAACAGATAGAAACGTAGTCTAGTCGTGTATTGTCGTTTCTTTTTAGCTTATAAGCATGATCATAAAAGCGTTCAAATTGAGTGAAAAACTCACTTTGTGGAGAGATGCTATCAATAATGCCAACAGAGTCATTTATGTCATAACACACACTTAAATGATTTTCGGTTTCTTTTATCGCTTTCATGTGGCGTGGTGCGATGTACCCTGAGGCACCAATTAATGCAAAATTTTTCATTGGAATTCCTTTTATAATCTAATATCTGAATCAGTTGAACCAAAAACATGTTTAACATCGTAAAGAACGTGTTTTTCTTTACCTAATGCTCTAATTTTTTCAACGCCCATGGCTTTAAATTCATCATGATCTACGGCTAATACAATACCATCATAATGCCCTTTGTTTAGTTGATTAACTAATGAAATTCCGTATTCATGTTTTACTTCATCAGGATTAGCCCATGAATCATATACATCAACATCCATATTAAAGTCTTTTAATTCTTTTATAATATCAATAATTTTTGTATTTCTAACATCAGGACAATCACCTTTAAAAGTGAAACCTAAGACTAGAACTTTAGCTTCATCGATATGAATTTTGTTGCTTGATATTTTTTTAACTAACTGGGTTGCTACATATTCACCCATACCGTCATTTATGCGGCGTCCAGCTAATATCACTTCAGGTCTATACCCAACTTCTTGCGCTTTATGGGTTAAATAATATGGATCCACACTGATACAGTGTCCACCCACTAAACCTGGTTTAAATTTCAAAAAATTCCATTTAGTGCCAGCTGCATTCAATACTTCTTCTGTATCTATGTCCAAGCGATTAAATATTTTTGCGAATTCATTAATGATCGCAATATTAAGATCTCTTTGCGTATTTTCAATGACTTTTGCGGCTTCAGCTACTTTTATTGAGCTCGCTTTATGCGTGCCAGCTGTAATGATTGAGTTGTATAAGTTATCTACATAAGTTGCGATTTCAGGAGTCGAACCAGATGTAATTTTCATTATTTTTGTTAAAGTATTAACTTTATCACCTGGGTTAATACGCTCTGGTGAATAACCTGCAAAGAAGTCCTGGTTAAATACCAACCCTGATACCTTTTCAATAATAGGTAAGCACACTTCTTCGGTGGCGCCTGGGTATACTGTAGATTCATAAATTACGATATCACCCTTGGTAATATACTTTCCTAATAACTCAGAGGCTTTGATTAAAGGAGTTAAATCAGGAGTATTATTGTCATCTATAGGTGTGGGTACTGTTACTATATAAATATTACAGACAGTTAAGTCTTTTTCTTCGTAAGAAAAATTTAACTTTTCGTTATTTGTTAACTCTTCATTATTAACTTCTTTAGTTAAATCTAATCCATCTCTTAATTCTTGAACTCTTTTTTTATTGATATCAAAACCAATTACTGAATATTCCTTAGAGAATTCAACTGCAAGTGGTAAACCTACATACCCCAACCCTATAATACCAATAGTCATTTTTTTATTAAAACTCTCTAGCATAATATTATAACTCCTCTATCTATTATATTTATCATCAAAACGCACAATATCATCTTCACCTAAATATGAACCACTTTGAACCTCAATTATTTCTAATGGTAACTTCCCAGGGTTTAATAGCTGATGTTTAGATCCTATTGAAATATAAATCGACTGATTTTCGCTGAGAATTGATTTTTTTCCATTAACTTCTACAACTGCCGTACCTGAAACTACAACCCAATGCTCAGCCCTATGGTAGTGCATTTGCTTAGAAAGCGATGCACCTGGTTTTACCGTAATACGCTTAACTTGGTATCTATGACCATTATCAACTGAATCATATTTACCCCAAGGGCGATGTACTTCCCTATGTAATAAATGCTCTGTACGGTTGGTTTTATTTAAGTATGCGACTACTTTTTTTACATTTTGCACTTTATTTTTATGAGCTACTAATATTGAATCTTTAGTGCCAATTACAACTAAGTCTTCAACACCTATTGTTGCTACAAATTGGTTTTCGGATTGCACTAAGCAATTTTTTGAGTCGATATTTTTTATGTCACCTAAATTAACATTGCCTTGATCGTCTTTATCTAAAACTTGCCATAATGCTGAAAATGAACCTATGTCATTCCAATTTACATCTATCGGTAATAGCAATCCTTTAGATGTCTGTTCCATTACAGCATAATCAATGGAATCATCTGGGCATTTTTCAAAGTCGGCTTTATTTACACGTACAAAGTCTAAGTCTATTTGTGCATTGTTATATGCCGCTTGAGATGAATTGTACATTTCAGGGTTATGCTGTTTTAGCTCATTCAAGTATGCTTGTGCTTTGAATACAAACATACCGCTGTTCCAATAGTAGTTTCCGCTTTCAACGTACGACTTTGCTGTTTCTAGATCTGGTTTTTCGACGAATTTTTCAATTTGGCAAATTTCAAGTGAATTTTTTGAATTTGAATCTTTAGTATTCACGCCTACGCCTTGGATATAGCCGAAACCTGTTTCAGGGCCTGTAGGTACAATACCAAATGTTACTAGCGCATCATTTTGTGCTGCTTCTACAGCTTGCTCTACAGCTGATTGAAATCCAGATGTATCTTCTATTACATGATCTGCAGCTAAAATTACTAAAATTGAATTTTCGTTTTCTTCTAATGCTCTAAAAGCTGCTAATGCAATTGCTGGCGCAGTATTGCGTGCGACTGGTTCTAATATTATAGAGGTTGGCTCTTGACCTATTTCGTGTAATTGTTCTGCTAATATAAAACGGTGGTTTTCATTACAAACAGCGATTGGGTTATTAAAACCTGAAAGGCGTAATGCCGTTTCTTGTAGCATTGTATAATTGCTAGTTAGTTTTAAAAACTGCTTTGGGTAATGTTTACGAGAAAGAGGCCAAAGCCTAGTTCCTGAACCACCTGATAATATTACTGGAAATACATTATTCAAAATAAATCACTTTATGGGGACGTTGTTTACAGTCCCTTAAAAAAACAACCTAAGTATTTTACATTAATGGATGTAAATAACAATTAGGTTTATGGTTTAAGAGTTATTTTTGAGTGGTTTTTAAATCATTACGATTAAAGCATGCTCGAATAAATTCGAGCCTGCAAAGATAGATAAGCCTTTTTTTTCGTCATCTCCGAGGTGTTTTATCGGAGATCTAGTTTTCATCTTAAACCAAAAAACAAGATTCCCTATTAAACACTTAGGGAATGACGGAGGCTAAACTTGTGTAATATTAGCGCGAATAAATTCGAGCCTACGCTGGATCTCAGCCCTTGCCTACATGGCTGTAGGTACAAGAGTAACGCAGGAGCAGTTATCGATAGCTTTGAGTTGTAGCTAAGGCTTCGGGCTAAATCATTTAAAACCGTTAGCCTAAAGGCCAACCTACTAAAGCACAAAATACTTAAACGCGACTTATCGACAATTACTCCCTGCATTGTTCTTAAAACATGCGCGAATAAATTCGAGCCTACAAAAATGTGGTTTAAACTAAATCTACAAACTACTTTTTAAATTCCTAACTCGTTTATTGAAACCATGCTTAATAACATAACTACTACTACGCCGCCTACAAAGCCGCCCATAAATAATATCATTAGAGGCTCTAGCAGCGTTGTCATTCTTTCTGTCCAACTTTCGAACTCTTGGCGGGATCTATTTGCTATTTCTTCAAAAACGCGGGCTAGATTTCCTGATTCTTCACCTACTTCAAGTAAAGATATAAAAAAGTCGGGGTAAAGTGATGTTTGCTTTAGGGCTGGCGTTAATGCGCTGCCGCCTTTTATTTTATTTTTAGCGATTACTATTTCACGCTGTAATATTTGATTTTTTATATTACCTGCAGATAACCCTATAGCTTTATCTATTTGTACTCCGGCTTTAACCATCATGGCTAAACCGCTATTAAAACGAATTCGCTCTACTGTTACTACTGCTGTTTTTACTATTGGTAGCTTAAGGCTTAGCCCTTGCCACCATTTTATAAATTTAGGTTGTTTGGTGGCTGCTATTAATCCAAATACACTGGCGATAGTACCTATGACTAAAAAACCTTGGTATTTAATCATCCATTCACTGGTAGATAGCATCATGCTTGTATACCAAGGAAGTGCTTCTACATCGGTAAACATGGCCGACATTTTAGGAATGATAAAGTTAAATATAAAAAAGATACTCAGCAAACATACAAAAAATATCACAAGAGGATAAGCCAGTGAGCTGATTATTTTTCTTTGTAAATCACGTCTAAATTTTAAGTCTGTTGCTAAACCTGCGAATATTTCACTCAAATTACCAGATGCTTCACCTAATTCTATTAAGTTACAGTAAAGAGGATCAAAAATATCACTGTGCTCTCTTACTGACTCAGATAGGCTTTTACCTTTTTTAAGATTAGCACTAATACTATTTAACAATTTAGCTAAAGCGGGCTTAGCTTTAGTGCGTTTAATAATATCTATGCCGCGATCAATTCTAACGCCTGATTCCAGTAATAGACTCAGCTCAGATGTTAAAAACTCTAAATCAGACAAGGTAACTTTATTATTAAAGTTTAAAATTGACTGTTTTGCATCAGCCAATACTTTTACTTCTGAAGGCAACAAGTTTTGTTTTTTCAAATCAGAAAGCGCAACTAGTTTATCTTTAGCCTCTATCTGACCTTCTACTTTAGCGCCTGAATTATCGTATGCTTTATATGAAAATAATGCCATTAACCCGCTACTCGCACGACTTCTTCAACGGTTGTTAACCCTAATATCGCTTTATAAAAACCATCTTCGAGTAATGTTCGCCTTTGCATGTCAGCATTATGTTGCTTGGCTTTTGGAATAAAGTCTGAATCTTTTGGCATTGCTTTTATTTCATCATCACAACGTAAGTACTCTGTCACTGCCATACGACCTTTATAGCCAGAACCACTACACTGCTCACATCCTTGACCTTGCATTAAGTTAATTTCTGCAAGATTAAATTTATCGGCCAATGCTTTTAATTGATATTTTTCGATTAATTGTGCTGCTTCAGGATGAGGTTTTGAACATCCAGAACATATTTTACGTGCAAGCCTTTGCGCGACTATTGAAACTAATGCGGCATTAAGTAAAAACTCTTCTACACCTAGATCTAATAAACGCGTATACGCACTTGCAGCATCATTTGTATGTACCGTTGAAAATACTAAATGCCCTGTTAATGCCGATTGTAATGCAATTTGTGCAGTTTCTTTATCTCGTATTTCACCTAACATTATAATGTCGGGATCTTGCCGAACTATACTTCTCAAACCTGCAGAGAAATCAAATCCAATATCAGAGTTTACTTGAACTTGGTTTATGCCTGGCAATTGGTATTCCACTGGATCTTCGAGTGTAATTATTTTTACATCATCATTATTCAGTGCATTTAAAAAAGTATATAGCGTTGTTGTTTTACCTGAGCCTGTTGGCCCTGTTAGCAATACCACACCCGCAGTTGTTTTTATATCTTCGCGGATCATGGTTTCAATATCGGTAGAAAGCCCTAATACCGACATATCATATTGCACATTATCTTTACGTAAGAAACGCATAACCATAGATTCGCCATCATTTAATGGCAGCGCTGAAACACGAATATCTAATTCTTGATTAGCTATTTTCATTTCAATTTTGCCATCTTGAGGACGGCGTTTTTCAGCAATATCCATGCCTGATAATATTTTTAGGCGTGTCACTATAGGCAATTGCATTCTTGGCGCTAACGTTTCAGCTTCGTGCAATACACCATCAACCCTAAATCGCGCCCTATAACGACCATTAAATGGCTCTAAATGCATATCTGATGCGCCCTGCCTTAAAGCTCGGGTAATCAAAGAGTTGAGTAGATTTACTGTTGGTGCTTCTGTTGCTAATTCTCTAAGTTTTTCTTCTTCATCACCTAAGAACTCGTTTTCATTTTCAATATTATTATCTATTGAAAACTTGGCACTAAGCGCATTTATATCTGATTCGTTCGCCAAATATATTTTTGCATTTATATTATTTTGGCTTAACCACTCGTTAACGGCTAACTCAAGCGGAAACCGACAAGCAAAAGACCAATCATCACCATCTTTTGATAATGGTACCCATTGGTTTTCTGATAAAAAACTAATTACATTCTCATCAACTTCAGGTGTTACTGTATCTAGCCAGTCGCTTATATCTACCAGTGGTAAATCAAATAGCTGAGCATATACTTGTGATATTTGATCGTCTGGCAAACTTCCCATATTTACAAGAATTTGCTCTAAACGACCACCGTATTTTTTTTGAAAGTTTTCAGCTTTTGTTACATCATCAGGTGAAACTGAAAAATCTTTAATTAGAAGTTGATTTAATTGCATTATTTATGAACTATATCTTCATTTGCGTCTGCGCCACCTGGCTGACCATCAGCACCAAAAGACATTATTTTATATGGATTACCATCTTCACCAGGAATAGTGTAAACATATGGGTTTCCCCAAGGATCTAGTGGTAAATCTTTTGGTAAATACGGACCATCCCAACGAGGTTTATCACTTTTTCGTAAATCTTCTAGTTTTTCTGGGTAGCTACCCATATCTAATCTGTATGTATCTAATGCAGTTTCAAATGCGTTCATTTGAGCACTTGCAATGCCACGCTCGGCGGTACCTAATTGATTGAAAAATTTTGGAGCTACTAATGATGCTAACAAGCCTAAAATAACAATTACAATAAGTAATTCAATCATTGTAAAACCATTTTGCTTTTTAATGTTTTGTTTAGTCATAATTTTTTTAGAAGAAATAACAGTGGCAAAGATATTATCAATAATGATTACAGGTGTCGATTAAATAAACCTAATTGCTTAGTTTTAAAATTGTTAGTTAATATTAAAATATTCTGTCCGAACATGTAAGCGCAGATTTATCTGCGCTTTGGTTTTATTTCAATTTTTTCGCGGCAGAAGCCCTGCCTACTAGACCACATCAGCTTAAGCTTTTCATTTAAAATCGTTAGCCTAAAGGCCAACCTACAAAAACCGAATGTAGGATTTAACTGTAGGAGATGCTTGCCTATATGGATGTAAGCAAATTTTAGCCTACGTTTACTACAACCTCCTATTTGAGGCTTTTGAAAATACCTTTGTAGGCGTAGATAGGAAATATATAGGCTGTTTTTATGAAACTTAAATTTAATTCATTTCTATAAAATATCCACTGCCATTTCAATATATTAAATTTATTTTGTGTCATTCCGGTATCTACTGAGTAATAAGCTAGTATTTCAGGAATACCTTGTGCGTTTCCACATTGCTTAAGTAGTTTAAGCCATAAACCAAAGTCTTGGCGCTTTCGGATCAAAGGCATGTAGTGCTTACCTAATATAAATTTATCATATATTACGGTCAAACACCCGATATAGTTAGAAACGAGCAGTTTTTTATATGTCGCAAATTCAGGTGGGATAACTTTACCTTGTAAACCTTCTGAATTAAATTTTTGATAGCCAGTATAAGAAAAAGCAACTTTGTTTTCTTTCATAAAAGTAATTTGTTTTTCTAATTTATGCTCACACCATTTATCATCAGAATCTAAAAAAGCTATATAGCGACCTTTTGCTTGCTCTATCGCTTTATTTCTGGAACCTCCAGCACCTAAGTTAGATTCATTTTGAAATACTTTAATTCGGCTATCTGAGTCAGCTAGCTCTTGAATTAGATTCCAAGTATTATCTGACGAGCAATCATCAACTATTAATAATTCCCAATCAGTATAGATTTGACTTAAAACACTTTGCACGCTCGCAAATAAAGTTTTAGATGAATTATATGTAGGCATAATCACCGAAACTAAATTATTCATTATCGACCCATGCCAAATAATACAACTTTAATTGTTTTAAATAAGATCTTAATATCCGCCCAAGTTGAATGATGTTTTATGTAATGAATATCATACTTATGCTTCCATACTGCATCTTCAACTGACGCGCCATAAGGGTAACTTACCTGAGCTAACCCTGTAACTCCAGGTTTTACAGCATGTCTAAAGCGGTAATATGGTATTTCTTTTTCTAAACCCGTTATAAAAATTTCGCGCTCAGGTCTCGGTCCGATAATTGACATTTCGCCTTTAAGGATATTTATCACTTGAGGTAATTCATCGATACGCGTTTTACGTATAAAACTACCAACACGTGTGATTCTTGAGTCGTTTTCACTTGCCCATTGTGCACCTGACTTTTCGGCATCATTACTCATCGAGCGAAATTTAATTACTTCAAATACGTCGTTATATTGACCAGTTCGTTGCTGTCGATAAAATATTGGTCCTTTACTTTCGATTTTTATGGCTAATGCAGCTAAAATTCCGATCGGTAGAGCAAATAATGATAATAAAATTGCAGTGAAAATATCGATGCTACGCTTGGCTAATTGAGTACGTCTTGTTGATAAAATAGAAAATGACTTTTGATGTAGGAAGTAACCACTGTGTAGAAGTTTTATTTCGGTATAACCTAGTCTTGAGTCTAAGTAACTGACTAACGGCTCTACCCAAGCGCCAGACTCTGTCGCTCTTACTAAGAATTGCCTTTTATCTTTATCTAAGCGAGAGCTTTCATAATGACAAACAACTTTATAGCTAAAGTCTTCAATAGAGTAATCATTAATTACCATATCAAATGAGTAGTCATGTTTTATTTTATGGATATCATCAATTTTATCTTCAGGACAATAAACATAAATTTTCTTTTGTTTTAACACCTGTTTTTTAGATTTAAATCGCTTAACATTATATCTTACCTTTTTGATATTTAATTCAGAACCATCTAACAGTTCCGCATCACCAATTTTAAAATCCATTAAACACGACCAATCTAACTTACTAAAATAAAAGAATTTTTCAACAATTTAAGAATAAAATAAACAAAACTTAAAAAATCAGACCGTTCATTATAATAAAACGGTCATAATTTTCAATTAATTTTATTATAAGCTATTAATCACAGCAAGCGTAGAGCCGATTTCAAAAATCATTCTTGAAGCTGTACTCCATAACGTGAGTTTATCCATGTGTTCAGTATCAAGTGGCACCACTATGGTATCTCCTGGCGATAAATAAGTTGCATCAGTTACAGCAAACCAACTGCTTGCTTTTGGTAACTGAACTGAACCATTGGCTTTTATGATATAAATACGATCTCTATCACCTCTTTGTTTTAAGCCACCACTTCGTGAAATATATTGTTCTAAAGAAATGTTTTCTTGATACAAATGCGATACAGCTAAGTTAACCTCACCAATTACATTAATTGTGCTTTGTGCGATAGGTACGTATAACGTATCGTTATTTTGTAATTCAACATCTAATGAACCTTTATATACACTAGGTAAGTCAATAACTAAACGGCCTAACGCTTCTACTTTTGATAAGTCATTTAGTAGCTTATTAGTATCATCATAATTGAGGCTTGAATCGGTTACTGAGCTTTGGAAACTACGTGTTGCTATTTCTCTACGTAAATCATTTGCTAACTTAGCTAATTGCGTACGCTCTTTTAAACGGATAGATTCACGAGTAAATATTGCGGCTTCTGTTGCAGCTAAATCAGTAAAACCACCTGCACGCTCTAAAATAGAGCTTAGTTTTTCACCACGTTTAATTGTATATTTACCTGGGAACTTTACTTCACCTACCAGTTGAATATAACGCTCTTCTTGCCAGTTAGGCATGGTAAATATATTAATAGTATCTTTACTTTTTAGTGTGTATTGCTTGCCTGGTTCAGTTGATAAATTAAGCGTCACATGTTCTATTTCACTACCATTATCGTTAGTAACTCGTGTTACTTCAGCATTTTCGATATAAGCAGATTCTAATAAACCACCGGCTGCCTGCATAGCTTTATTCATACTGGCATTTTTAACTAAAGGATATACTCCTGGATACCTAACCTTGCCATTAACTGCGATTAATTCAGCTTCATTACCGTACGATGACTGTTTTTGGAGTTTAAGGATCAATGGCTTTAAAAATAAAGTACGACCAAAAATAGATAACTCTTCTTCTTTTATATCTTCAACTTTACCTTTTAATAGTGCTGTTAAACTTGAATCTTCAACTTTATCTGTTATTTCAGGGTCAAGTTCCATACCGATATATTCTTTATATTTTTGATTCTCAAAGTCTTGCCATTGTTGCATTTTTTGTTTTTGGAGGTACTCATCTTCTGTAAGTAACATATTTGATAAAGTGCGCTTTTCATCTTCTTGTACTTCAAAACGGCTAAAGACCATAACAATATCTCTTGGTGCTAACTTCACATCGTCTTGAGCCTGTTTATTTAATGCATTAAGTAGTGAAAACTGGATTACTTCTACATCACCTTTTATATTTTTTTCACGTACGATCAATGAATAGTCAAAATCAGCAATAGGTAATACATCTGTTTTTAATGAACTAATTAAATCAGAAACGGTATCGCCTTTAACCCATTGATAATTACCCGGATGAGCTACTGCACCTATTAATGTCACTGCATTTTCAAGCTCAGTAGAAGACGCTTGAACTTTAATTACATCACCATCTTTAGGCTGGTAATTTATATTTTTTTGAGAAAAGTCTAATGTTAATACTGTTTTAAAGCTATTCGTGCTATAACGCTCAACCAAAGTTTTTTGAGGAAATGCTTCGGCTTTAAAACCACCCGCCATGCTAATTAATTGCTGAGCCGTTTCATCATTTTTTAATTCAAAAATAGCTGGGCGCTTAACTAAACCAGAAATAGTAACTTGTTTATTAACCGTAGGAATGAATACAACATCACCTGGTTTTAGCATGATATCGTCTGAGCTATCACCATTTATAAGTAAGTTATATAAATCAAAAGACTGCACCATTTTACCAGCACGTTTAACTTGAATATTACGTAATGATCCAATATCAGATACGCCACCACTTACAAATAATGCATGGGATACTGTTGTTAAAGATGAAACCGTATAGCTACCAGGTTTAAATGATTCACCTAATACCATAATACGCATTGAGCGTAACTGACCTAAAGAAACAAATGCTTTTACACCGATTACTTCTTGAGATATTTTACTTTTAACTAACTCTTTTACTTCTAAGAAACTTAGACCGGCTACAAAAACAGGTGTTAAATCGGGAATAGATAAACGCCCTTCACGATCGACAACAACTGTATGTGTTAGATTTTCTTTACCGTATAAGTTAATTTTAAATTCATCACCACGACCTACTGTATATGACTCTGGCACTGCCGATATTTCACTAGGCATAAATGACGTTGGGTCGCCTGCAAAAAGCTCATAACCAAAAGGTTTTATTTCATTTTCAACAGGTTTGTATTTTTCTTCCTCAGATAATAACGCTTCTTTTTCTTCTCGAGGGAAGATTGTTGGCTCTAATTCAGTTAGCTCTGATGAAGAGCCTTTATTTGTAAAAGCGGATATATCGACACCCATTTGTTTTGCGAGGGCTTGTTGCTGTGCTTTTGGCAAGCTTTTGAATTGTTCCATTTGCTTTTTAGTGGGTGTAGCAGCATTTACCGATGTAGACATCAGCATGATCATGCTTAATAAAACAATATTTAAAAACTTCACAAAAATCCCTTCTAACTAAAATGAGCAATAAAGTGCAGTATTCTACCTTAGTTTAAATAAAAAAAAAGGAAGCTAAGCTTCCTTTTTTCTGAAATGTGCATTTAAAATGTTAGAAATTGTAGACTAATGTTAACGTTGTTTCTGTGTCTGTATTTTCTTTATCTGAATCCACATCACTATTATGCGTTACGTTAAAACCTACCTTCATTTGCATTGAACCGTTAATTTTAGTTTGCAATGCAGACTCTGACTTAGTTTTAGTATTCGTTGAACCGTATTCCATGCCTACAGTTTGTGTGAACTTAGCGTATTCTGTGATATCCCAGTTAAAGTTAACTTTACCTAATGCGATAGCTTCACCATCAGTATCACCTTTGGTACCATCGTCTTTTTTTGACTCTTCAAAGTACTTATAACCCGGACCAATTTCCGCATCAAAATACATATTTGGTTTATCTAAAAAACGTTTACCGTAACCAACAGAAAATACGCTTTCATTTCTAAATGAACCAAAGTAATCAGATGTATGAGAACCAAATAAGAAAAAATGAGAATTTTCTTCATTTAATTTATAGTTACCTTGCGCAGAAGCAAAATACTTCTCATTAGTACGTTGTGTTTCTTTTGTACCATCATCTTTTTCAATTTCATCTTCTTTGAACAAACCATCTAGCTTATATTCGTTTGTCCAGTTTTCCATTTCATGCTTGGCTTTAATTGCACCTTTAAGCGTAGTAGTTTCTGTATTACCACTTGTTAAAATTAAGCCTAGTTCACTAGTAACTTCCCAATCTTTTTTTGCTTCTTGTGCAACAACATTAGTTGCAGCTAGTGCGGCAACTACAAGTGATAAGTATGCTTTTTTCATTTCAATTAAAACCTTTATTTTATAACTATTTAATAAATACTTTATGTATGCCATTAAGGCTGTTTACTAATAATTTGGGGTTTAGCTCGCCATTCCCTAAGTTTTTTATCGGGAACCTTGTCATCTAGATTTAAGTCTGTGACAAAAGCAAAACCAGATCTCCGATAAAAAAACCTCGGAGATGACGTTAGTAAGTATGCACTTTAGGTTAACTTCAAACAATTCAATTAGGCTACCTACAACAAAACCCTCACTCCGTCATTCCCGAAGTCTTTTATCGGGAATATTGTCGTCTAGAGTTAAGCTTCTTTTTGAACGTGCACATCCATTTGTGGATATGGGATATTAATATTTGCTTCATCTAGCGCAAGTTTAATATTTTCCATCAAATCAAAGTATACAGCCCAATACTCTGGTGTTTTAACCCACGGACGTACTACAAAGTTAACACTTGAATCAGCTAACTCAGATACCGCAACTGTATAAGCAGGATCTTTTAATATGCGATCATCAGCATCTAATACTGATTGTAAAACTTGTTTTGCTTGTTTTAAGTCTGCGTCATAACCCACACCGATGACTAAATCAATACGGCGAGTTGCTTCTCTTGAGTAATTAGTAATAGCACCAGACATAATTGAAGAGTTAGGCACGATAACTACTTTGTTATCAGGCGTACGTAATTCAGTTGCGAATATTTCGATTTTTTCTACTGAACCCGATTTACCAGCAGCTTCAATATAATCACCTGATTTAAACGGGCGAAGCATTATAATTAATACGCCAGATGCAAAGTTTGATAAAGAACCTTGTAATGCTAAACCGATTGCTAAACCAGCCGCACCTAAAATTGCAATGAAAGACGTTGTTTCGATACCAACTTGCGATAACGCCATTAAAATAGCGACTGCAAATACTAATGCATAAACAATACTAGAAACAAATGAACCTACGGCTTTATCTACATTCTTTTTAGTAAATGCTTTTTCGGTAATTTTAGCAAAAAATTTGGCTACTTTATTACCAACAAGAAATATCACTATGGCTAAAATTGCATTTATACCGTAATGAATGATTAAATCTGAATTATTGTTCAACCAATCAACTGCCTGATCCATTTTATGTTCCTTTGTATTAATTAAGAAATATATGCCTATTATTACTTCTATCAATAATTTAGCAAAAGTGACTAGAAAGTATTATATATGATGTTTCTATAAAAGGTTACATTTAATTACACATCAATCGGGCTAGAGGGCCTAGTCCATATGAAGATAAGCACACTTAATATAGTAATTATTACAGTTAATTTCACCCATATAATAATAGGTAGGAAAAAAAGCGGGTAAGATACTAAAATCAGCATGCTTGCCGTTGCAATGCATTTTGTTTTAGTGCGGATCACCCCATGCTTTTCCCAATCAGAAATCAATGAACCAAATAATTTATGATTTAATAACCACAAATGTAATCGTTTTGACGACTTAGAAAAACAATAGGCACTGAGCAAAACAAAAGGTGTAGTTGGTAGCAAAGGTAAAAACACACCTACTATTCCTAATAATAAACTTAGCAAACCAAAAAGCAGCCAAAACGTACGTTTTATCATCTATTTTCCTTTTTTTTAAATTTTTCGAAATAAATAGTAACATAGCTCTTCCCATGACGTTTATTTTTATGTATTATGCGCGCCAACACCAACACGGTGTTTAAAGAAGTGGCGGTTGTAGCTCAGTTGGTAGAGCCCTGGATTGTGATTCCGGTGGTCGCGGGTTCGAGCCCCGTCAATCGCCCCACTCTTTAACTTATCTTAATATCCCATTTACTTTAAATTTCAGTATGTCGTATTAATTTAAATATTTTTTCCTTAAAATATCTCTTTAAGATTTATAAGTTGAATTTTTCAAGCATCCTTATTTTTCAATATATTAATTAAGCTGACATAATGCTAAAACACTTTCAATTTTGAAGTTTTGTATTGGAAGTCTTCTTTTAGCTTTAATTCATGAGTATAAGATACCCGATAAAAGAGCTCGGGGGTGACAGCTCTGAATACTATAGCTTTTATTTATTAATAAAGTTTAAATTTAGCTCAAGTCTTATAAGCTGTATTAAAGACCCAGCTATAAACTCAACCCTTCATTTCCGAAGTGTCTAATCGGAAATCTTGTTACTAAGCTTCAAATAATACTAGAATACAAATCTTGCCACTTTGGATCCTTAGATTCAATTAAATGTATTTTCCACTGCCTATTCCATTTCTTTAACTGCTTTTCTCTCGATATTGCATTATACATATCATCAAATACTTCATAGTAAACTAATAATTTAATATTGTACTTGCTAGTGAAACCAGTCGAACTTTCTTGTCTGTGCTGCCAAACTCGCTTAACTAAATTACTAGTAACACCTATATAAAGAGAACCGTTGGGTTTATTGGTCAAAATATAGATTGCAGGTGCTTTCATATTATCTTCCTTGATAAATACGTATATTAAAATGTTAGATGAGTAAGCTGCTACATCAAACTTAATACCTTATATTTTGATTTCAGTTTTTTAAACGACTCGATACTTACCTCTACGTCATTTGTGAAGTCTTTTATCGGAAATCTATCAACTAGTCATTTCCGAAGTCTTTTATCGGAAATCTTGTTTAGACTTAAACTTATGAGCATGAGATCCTCGATAAAACAACTCGGGGATAACTGTTCTTAATACAATTGCTTTTATTTATTAATAAAGTTTAAATTTAGCTCAAGTCTTATAAATTGTATTAATATCTAACTACAAACTCAACCCCGTCATTTCCGAAGTCTTTTATCGGAAATCTTGTTTGGGTTTAATTTATGAACATGAGATCTCCGATGAAACAACTCGGGGATGAATGTTCTAAATGCTTTTGTTGAATGACAAACTATTTACTTTTGACACTCGTCACAAAATACAGAACTACGTTGGCCTATTTTTATTTCAGTTAGTGGCTTGGTACATTTTTTACAAGGTAATCCTGCTCGACCATACACTAATAGCTCTTGCGCAAAATATCCTGGACTGCCATCGGTTTGGGCAAAATCTTTTAAGGTTGTACCACCTTGCAAGATTGCTTGCTTTAAGGTTTCTTTAATTAATACTACGAGTTTTTCGTAGCGTTTTTTGCTAATTTTTCCCGCAGGAGTTTGTGGGTGTATACCTGCTTTAAACAAAGCTTCATTAGCATAAATATTACCAACACCTACCACCACTTCATTTTTCATTATAAATTGTTTAATGACTGTTTTTTTATCACGAGACTTTTTATATAAATCATTATGGTTAAAAGCTAAGGTCAGTGGTTCGGGTCCTAACTTAGTTAATAGTTTATGCACTTGTCCTGGAGGCTGAAATAAAAAACAGCCAAAACGTCTTGTATCGTTAAAGCGTAATGTTTTACCTGTTTCCATTTCAATGTCTATATGATCATGTTTGATCCTAGGTACAGAACTATCGATCACTCTTAATTTACCCGACATGCCTAAATGTAAAATTAAACTGCCCATAACTGTTTCTAGCAATAGATATTTTGCACGCCTGATCACTTTATTTATGACTAAGCCTTCAGTAAGCTTAACTTCCTCAGGTACTGCCCAACGTAAACTTGACTGATAAACATGAATTTTCTTTATTACCTCACCTTCAAGATAAGGTGAAATCCCCATACGACTTACTTCAACTTCTGGTAACTCAGGCATAGCGATCTTTTAATCCTTAACTTGTGGGAATAGTAACTGGTATTGTTCACGGTCTAATTTCAACCAATTTATATTTGCAGATTTTGGCATATGAATAAAATAATCATCGCTCAATTTAAAGAATGCAAATAATTGGGGCAGCTCGTCGCCTGCAAACCAAATCGTAACTATATTTTCTGGTGATTTATTTTTAAACTCTGACTTGATGGTATTAATATCCGCAAGCTGTAAACCTGTTGCTTGCTGCCAATTAGTTAACAGATCAGATATTTGTATTTGTGATAATGTTGAATTACTGCGCCAACCTGTGCCTATGCGTTCAATTTTAAACAAAGGGTATTCAATTGTTAAAATATAACTCTGCTCTTTTAACAGTGGTTGTATTACGTCATCGACTCCTGCATCTATTAATTTATGATGTAGGCCATTGAACAAAAAGATCATTATTAGCATGGAAAATATTAATACGTTATTCCAGCCTTTTTTACTTAATCGGATCATAATAATTGAATTTTATTATATTTATAGGAAGTGTAACTAATTAGCGCTAAAAATGGCAGGTCAGAGCAAAATTGTTGAATTTTAGACATAAAAAAACCCGATAAATCGGGTTTTTCTTTAAAAAGCAAAATTACTTGATTTTTGCTTCTTTGAAAATCACATGTTTACGAACCTTAGGATCGAACTTTTTGATTTCCATTTTTTCAGGCATGTTACGCTTGTTCTTGTCGGTAGTGTAGAAATAACCAGTACCAGCAGATGAAACTAAACGGATTTTATCACGCATTATTCAGCTCCTTAAACTTTTTCGCCGCGAGCACGGATATCTGTAAGAACCGCGTCGATGCCATTTTTGTCGATGATACGCATACCTTTAGCAGTAGTACGTAGTTTAACAAAGCGTTTTTCGCTCTCAACCCAAAAACGGTGAGTTTGTAGGTTTGGTAAAAAGCGACGCTTAGTTGCATTTCTTGCGTGCGAACGGTGATTACCTACCGCTGGACGCTTACCTGTAACTTGACAGACTTTAGACATTATATATATCTCCAATATCTTGCTCGAGCTAATTTCCCCAAGCCATAAGTACAGCAACTACAGGCAAAGATCTTGTAAAGTGGACTATCTGACCACTTCAGCTCATGTGTAAATTTGATAGCGGCTAATTATAGAGATCCTCTCGACTAAGTGAAAGTAAAAAGTGCAGTTAATTTAAACTAATTTGCATAAAAAACGATTTTTTGGCTATTTTGGGTCCAAACCACCTATTTATTTTTATTTAAAGCCAGCCTTGCTCGGCAAAAGAGACCGTTTTATTACTCGCCACTATTAAATGGTCTAAAATTTGAACATCAATTAATTGCAAAGCATCTTTTAGTTTATTGGTAATAAGTCGATCGGCTTCACTTGGCTCTGCAATTCCTGATGGATGGTTATGCGCCAAAATAACAGAAGCTGCATTATGTCTTAAAACCGACTTTACCACCTCTCTTGGATAAACACTTGCCGAATTAATTGTGCCATAAAATAATACTTCATCTGTTAATAAGCGATTTTGGCTATCAAGATAAAGCAACATAAAAACTTCTTGTTGCTGTGCTTTTAATTTTAACGATAAAAAGTCGCGCACTGCTTTTGGTGAATCAAATAAGGTTTCTTGTTGGCACTGCTCAGCTAAGTAACGCTTATTTAATTCTAACACGGCTTGTAGCTGCACATATTTAGCATTACCTAGCCCCTTAAACTTTACAAACTCAGATAAAGGCGCATTAAAGAAGTTTTGTAATGATCCCGACTCATCTAATAAATGCTGCGCCAGCTCTATTGCATTCATGCCATGAGTGCCGGTTCGTAAAAATATCGCCAGCAATTCACTATCTAGTAATGCCGTAGCACCTTTATCTAATAGTTTTTCTCTTGGGCGACTTTCTTTGGGCATAGCAGTCAACTGCATATTCAGTTCCTTGAATAAAATTCCGTTGATTTTAGTTTAGCTGAAAATTATATTTTCATCACAAACTTGACCAATTTGCACTGTCGCTTTACTTTATATATGTCATCTAAATAATAATAAGAATAAAAAATGTCAGTTAAGCACCCTATAATTGCGATTACAGGTTCATCAGGCGCAGGTACTACAACAACTACTAACGCTATTCAGCATATTTTTCGTAGCTTAAACATTAATGCAGCGACCATTGAAGGCGATAGTTTTCATCGTTATACCCGCCCTGAAATGGATAAACGTGTCCGTGAAGCCCAACAAGATGGTAAACATATTAGCTACTTTGGTACCGAGGCTAATGATTTTTCAGCACTGGAAAATTTATTTACTAGTTATGCCGAATCAGGCCAAGGTAAAACCCGCCGCTATTTACATACCTTTGATGCTGCTGTGCCATATAATCAATTACCAGGCACTTTTACTCCTTGGCAAGATTTAGAGGCGACAACTGATGTCCTGTTTTATGAAGGTTTACATGGTGGCGTAGTTGATGACGAACACAATGTTGCCAAACATGTCGACCTATTGATTGGCATGGTGCCTATTATTAACTTAGAGTGGATCCAAAAGCTTATTCGCGATACGCGCGAACGTGGACACTCGCATGAAGCCGTAAGAGACTCTATTGTTCGTAGTATGGATGATTATATAAACCATATTACACCGCAGTTTTCGCGTACGCACATTAACTTTCAACGAGTACCAACCGTTGATACTTCAAATCCATTTAGCGCCAAAGATATTCCATCACTAGATGAAAGCTTTGTTGTAATTCGTTTTAGAGATATTGCTGATGTTAATTTCCCTTATTATTTACAGATGATAGAAGGCAGCTTTATGTCACGTATTAATACTATGGTGGTACCTGGTGGTAAAATGGGTTTAGCAATGGAGTTAATATTAAGACCTTTAATTGAAGATATTATAGTGAAAAAACGCGCTTCGATGAATTTAGCACCTTCAGGATTGCCGGTTTAGTTTTAGGTTCTAGGATTAACATAAGGCTAAAGTCTTACCTACAGATTCAGTTTTTACAGGTGATATCACATTTGGATTTTGTAGGTTGGCCCTTAGGCTGACGGTTTTAAATGAAAAGCTACCGATAACTGCTCCTGCGTTATTCTTGTATCTACATCCATGTAGGCAAAGCCTCAACTACACAATCAGATCTACAAAGTAAGACCTAAAAACCTTAGCTTAAAGCCCTACTCTGACAAGTTTCTGCCGTAAAATATCTCTTTCATTTCACTTTGTAATTTATGGGTAATATCTTTTTGTTCTTGTTCTGATAAATCACGCTTTGTGATACCAAATAAATATTGGTTTAAATTAAATTCTTTGAGCATCATTTTGGTATGGAAAAGGTTTTCTTGATAAATGTTTACATCAAGCATTTGATAAGCTGAGAGGGTATCTTGCGTCATGAAGTTTTGAATAGAATTGATAGCATGATCTATGTAATGCTTTTTACCTGATTCGTCTCTGGTAAAACCTCTTACCCGGTAATCTAAAGTGACGATGTCAGATTCCAACGTGTGAATTAAATAATTAACGGCTTTTAGTGGCGAGATCACACCACAGGTCGAAACTTCTATATCAACGCGAAATGTACAAATGCCTTCTACGGGATGCGTTTCGGGATAAGTATGAACACAAATATGGCTTTTATCTAAATGCGCCACAACTGAATCAGGTAAAGGTCCTGGTTGTGCTTTTTGAACTGAGCTTTGCGCTTCACTTTCTAATTGTGATTCATCTGAAATAAGCAGGGTGACACTGGCACCTTGTGGATCATAATCTTGGCGTGCAACATTAAGTATATTTGCACCAATAATATCAACCACTTCTTCTAGAATATTCGTTAAGCGCTCTGCACTATAACGCTGACTAATATAATCTAAGTATTCTTTACGTTGTAGCTGTGTTTTAGCGTAGCGAATATCATAAATGCTAAAGCTTAAACTTTTGGTTAAATTATTGAAGCCGTGCAGTTTGAGTTTTTCAAATGGTCTGTGCACTAAAAAAACATTCCTTGTTGAGTATATCTGCGCTTGCAGAGCTTAATTGTTAAAATCTTATACGAAAAAAGCTCTGCAAAAAAGCTTTATGCTGCTAATACTTCAAAGCTATGGGTAATTTCTACTGATGCTTCTAGCATTAAAGCAACTGAACAGTACTTTTCAGCTGATAGTTTTACTGCGCGTTCTACGTGTTTTTCAGAAACATCATTGCCTGTAACAACAAAATGTAGGTTTATTTTTTTAAATACGCGTGGTGCAGTTTCTGCTCTTTCACTACTTAACTCTACACGTGCTGCTGTTACGTCTTGACGTGATTTTTTTAATATGCTGACAACATCTACTGATGAACAACACCCTACAGACATTAAAACCATTTCCATTGGGCTTGGTGCCGCACCGTCAGAACCTGTATCAAATACTACGTTATGACCTGAGTCAGATTTACCTATAAATGTATCACCTTCAACCCACTTTACATTTGCCTGCATTTTAATTCCTATTTGATATATATAAGTATATTAATGCATATTAATTATATGAGGATTTAGTGCAACAAAATGAGATAAATTTTTATTTAAAACTGAGGAAAATGTAAATTGATCCCAAATAACTTTCCTGGGATCGTCAGATCTGTTTGTTATTTAAAGATTTGCAATTGCAGAGTCAAATAAGTTTTTAACTAAAGTCGAAAACTCATCAATAAATGCATGCTGCTCAATGGTTACTGGTTGATGGATCACACCAGATAATACTTCTTGTAAATCATAAACGATGCCATCGACTTCTCTGACTATTTCACCACGTTGATCTGTATCTAGTTCAGTATGTTGTTGACATAATGCAATGATCTGCTCAGCAATATCGTCTTCGATTAAAGTGATCACGGTAGGTGCGTTAGGTGCTACTTCACCAGGTTTTTCAAAGATAGATAAATGCTGTGTTAAATACATGATGAGATCATCATAACCTTGCTGGTCGGTAACCATAAAATACCTTTGTCGTTTTTATTTTTTATTAATTTGATTTAAGCAGATATAAATCGGAAATACTAGAGAGAATAGAAAAAAGGCCTTTGATGTTTCAATCTAAGGCCTTTTGCATTGTTGTTCTTTATTAGAATTAGTTTTCTACAAGCTTAAACCTGGGCTTAATGTCGCTGGTAATACTACTTTATCTAGCTCAACTGATGCTACTGGGTATGCACAGTAATCAGCAGCATAATATGCACTTGCTCTGTGGTTGCCTGATGCGCCAATACCACCAAATGGTGCTGCACTTGATGCACCTGTAATTGGACGGTTCCAGTTTACGATACCTGCGCGTACACGACGTAAGAAGTAATCATAATCTTCACTGTTATCACTTAGTAGGCCAGCAGATAAACCGTAAGCCGTATCATTACCTAGCTCAATTGCTTGATCGAAGTCTGTGTAGCGGAATACTTTTAATAATGGGCCAAAATGCTCATCATCAGGGAAGTCACTTACGTTAGTACACTCTAAAATACCTGGTGATACAAAACCTGTATTTTCTGTATGTACTAATTCAACTAAGCTCGTAGCGCCTAATTCAATTAACTGGCTTTGTGCTGCAACCATAGATTTAGCTGCACCGATTGAAATCATAGAACCCATAAATGGTTGTTCTTGATCATCATAAAAACCGACTTTAATCGCTTTAGTTGCTGCGATTAATTGGCTTAATATTAAATCGCCCTGCTCACCTTGTGGTAAAAACAGTTTACGTGCACATGTACAACGCTGACCGCTTGAGATAAATGCAGATTGAATAATATCGTGAACCACAGCTTTAGTATCAGCAACATCTTTTACGATTAATGGGTTATTACCACCCATTTCAATTGCTAAAATTTTGCCCGGCTGACCTGCAAATTGCTCATGTATAAAATGACCAGTACGAGAAGAACCAGTAAAGAATAAACCATCAATTCCACGATGTGATGCTAATGCTTTACCTGTTTCAACCTCACCTTGCACTAAGTTAATTACGCCAGCTGGTAAACCTGCTTGTTGCCATAACTTAAGAGTTAGCTCAGCTACCATAGGGGTTAATTCAGATGGTTTAAATACCACGGTATTACCTGCTAATAATGCAGGAACAATATGACCGTTTGGTAAATGACCAGGGAAATTATAAGGACCAAATACAGCCACTACACCATGTGCTTTATGACGAATTACCGCTTTACCTACTGGCATCGCGTTTTCTACTGTACCAGTACGTTCTTGGTATGCTTTTTCAGATATAGCAATTTTGCCCATCATAGCGCCGACTTCAGTACGTGTTTCCCAAATTGGCTTGCCTGTTTCTTTTGCGATTGCATCAGCCATTTGTTCTTTATTTTCACCTAAAACTTCACCAAACTTTTTAACTATGTTTAGTCTTTCTTCGAAGCTTAAATCACTCCAAGAGAAAAAAGCATTACGCGCTGATTTTACAGCTGTATCTACTTGTTGTTCTGACGCGCTATTCGCTGTCCAGATAACTTCATTTTTTGCTGGGTTTACTGAATTAAATTCGGCGCCTTCGCCTGCTGACCATAGGTCATTGATAAATTGAGCTGCATGAGTCATTTCAATCTCTCTTATATTTGTTTGGCTATTATTTGGAGTGTCACCTGTGAGTTTTTTTGTCACAGTTCTATTACTTTTAAGATTCCCGATAAAATACTTCGGGAATGACGCAACTTAGATCCCCGATATAAGGCTGTGGGAATGACATATATTTAGATCCCCGGTAGCAAGTACCGGGAATAACTTACTTAATTAAACAGTTGCAATGCGAATTGTATCGCCTTCGCTTATTTGTAATGCTTCAGCCATTTTTGCTGTGATCACAATATCGTCGCCGTCTTTATCAAATGATAAATCAGCTAATGTCGCTCTAAAGTTTTCAAGCTCTGTATTTGCAATCATAACTTGTTGACCGCCAGCGTTATCACCAATAATGACTTTTTTATGACTTGATGATCTTACTGTACGAACATTATTTAATTTTGCTTCAACGGTTGGGCCGGCATCAAAAATATCTACATAGCCATTAAAGGTGAAACCTTCATTTTTAAGCAATTGAATTGCTGGCTTAGTTTTTTCGTGCACTTGACCTACAACCTCTTGTGCTTCTTTGCTTAGCAAGTTGACATAAATTGGGTATTTAGGCATTAACTCTGCGATAAATACTTTCTGGCCTATGCCCGTTAAATAATCGGCTGTTGGGAAATCCATAGAAAAGAAGTGCTCTTCTAACCATTTCCAGAATGGACTTTTACCATTCTCATCAGAAACACCACGCATTTCTGCTAATAATGTATCTGCAAATCTGTCTTCATGTTCTTTAATAAACATAAAGCGTACTTTTGATAATAATTTACCATTGCCATTTTTACGGGCTTGTTCGCGTAAAAATAAAGTACATAATTCGGTTGCGCCAGTGTAATCATTACATAAAGTAAGAATTTCAACTGGGTTATAAACATTTAAAGTGCGAGATGAATGGATCACCTTGCTCAAATGATAATGATAAAAAGCATCATCTAAACCAACAGCCGCTTCGATTGCTGATGTACCAACAACTTCACCTGTTTCAGTATTTTCTAAAACAAATAAATAGCCTTCATCTTGTGGGCAATCAACTGTTTTTATAAATGAAGCTTCTGAGCGTGCTATTTTAGCAGCTAACAATTCTTCATTATTAGGTAATGAAGTAAAGCCATGACCAGATTCGTCTGCTATTTTAACTAATTCAGCAAAATCACTTTTTCGGATTGGGCGAATAACCATCATAGTGCCGCTTACTCCCTTATGTTTATAATGAAAATAAAAGGTGGTTAAAAACCACCTTTAAATACGTTACTCAATAAGTAACTCTACAAAGCTTTAAATTAAGCGTTTGCTTTTACTACGTCAGCTACTGCTTTTTCAAAACGTGCCATACCTTCACGGATATCATCATCAGAAATTACTAATGACGGTGTGAAACGTACTACGTCAGCGCCAGCAACTAATGACATTAAGCCATGTGCAGTTGATGCAACTAAAAACTCTTTAGCTTTACCTTTGTATTGCTCAGTCACTACAGCACCAATCAATAAACCTTTACCGCGAACTTCTGAAAATACATTGTATTTATCGTTTATTGCGGTTAATAACTCACGGAATAAGACTTCTTTTTGTTTAACACCGTTTAATACTTCTTCAGTATTTACAGTATCAAATGCTGCTTCTGCTACAGCACATGCTAGTGGGTTACCACCATAAGTAGAACCATGAGTACCTACTTTTAAATGCTTTGCGAATTCAGTTTTAGTGATCATTGCACCAATTGGGAAACCGCCACCTAATGCTTTAGCTGTTGTTAAGATATCTGGCGTAACACCTAAACCTTCATATGCGTATAAATCACCAGTACGGCCTACACCTGTTTGTACTTCATCAAAAATTAATAGTGCATTATGTTGGTCACATAAAGCACGCACACCTTTAATGAAATCAGCTGTAGGAGAAACGATACCACCTTCGCCTTGTAATGGTTCAATCATTACTGCACATGTATCATCTGAGATAAGTGCTTTAAAGCTTTCTAAATCATTGTAGTCTGTATGCACGATATCAGCAGGTTTTGGACCAAAACCGTCAGAATAAGCAGCTTGACCACCAACAGTTACGGTAAAGAATGTACGACCGTGGAAACCTTTATTAAATGCGATGATTTGTGATTTTTGCTCGCCTGCAGTATCTAATGCCCAACGACGTGCTAGTTTTAATGCTGCTTCATTTGCTTCTGCGCCAGAGTTAGCGAAATAAACTTTATCAGCAAAAGTAGCATCAACTAATTTTTTAGCTAAACGTAATGCAGGTTCATTTGCCATTACATTTGATAAATGCCAAATTTTTTCACCTTGCTCTTTTAATGCATTAACTAATGCTGGATGACAATGACCTAAACAGTTTACTGCAATGCCGCCAGCAAAATCGATATATTCACGACCTTCCTGATCCCATACACGAGAGCCTTCACCCTTTACTGGGATCACAGCCGAAGGCGCGTAGTTTGGTACCATTACTTCATCAAAAAGTGCACGATTTATAGTCATTTTATTTCCTCTGTTAACAAGTAAAACACCGCTAAATAATAGCGTTTCACTTTGAATACTATTGGATAAGGAGACGTATTATTTCAAAAAAAAACGCTTTTGTCTCCTTTGTAATTTAGCTCAAGGCCTTGGTTTATAAGGAAAGCGGGTATAATTTCATTGATAGTGAATAAGTATCTAACTTAATAAGAGGATCACGCTTGTAAACGCTATTAATGGTTAATTTTAATAATAAAAGGGAGATTGAATGAATAGTCGAAAATAAATAACTAAAAAATGAAGGATTACACCGTTTTTACCTGCTTATATTAAAAAAGTAATTCTTAATGCTCAATTCTTAACTGCAGGTTGTGCAAACTGGTGCTCGCTAATGTTTTAAGTTCGATCATTTTAAATTGATAACTACTAAACCAAGCTTTCACTTCGTCTGCTTCTACTAAATTATGTTCTTTTAATTTTTTATACTGACTATAACATTGCGCTTTAGCAACTACTTTAGCCAAGTCATCCATTTCTGAAAATTCAGTATTATTGGCTAATTGCGCCATTGCGCTTTGTATTGGTAAATATTTAAAGCCCATTTTAGTGATCAATTGATGTGAGAGTTCAGCTGAGTGCTCTACCATTAAGTTGCGTAAACATAATGCGTCCGGTTTAAGTACTAATAATGCATCGTGTAAATCTTTTTCTTTATTATCGCGGCTATCTTTGGTTTGCTGCTCCCAGAGTGTATCGAATGTCCTCAAATATAAGCGCACTAATGCAATTTTACCGACATCATGGAACATACCTAATACAAATGCTTGATAAGGGTCTACATCATTGAGTTCAGCTAATGTTTTAGCTGCAATGGCAGTTGTCATACCTGACTCCCATAACTTACGCTTTAATAAGCGAAATGGCATAGTGCTAAAAGGTGCCCAATGCTTTAAAGAGAAAGTTGGTATGATGAGCTTTAAGTTATCCAAACCTAAATATCTGATCGCAAGGGAAGGATCATCTACTTTCACTGCTTTTTTAGGATCTTTATCATTTCGATACTGAGGTAAGTTAATAAGCTTAACAATGTCATCACCAAGCCAGAGTAAATCTTTAACTAAGGGATCGATTCGACCAACAGATGCTGAGTTGACTGATAAAATATCTAGGATTGCAGGAATATTATCTTGAATATGAATAATATCGGTATAAATGTAATCGATATCTGTTAAATAAGTTTGGATTTGTGCTTCTACATCTTGATGTAATAACGCATTCACATGTGCAACGTACTTAAGCTTTTTGCTATCTTCTTTACTTCTGTTTTTTTGTGCTTTTTCTTCTACTTCTAATAAAGTACGAGAAGGCATTTTTTCGCCATAATCTAAGTCTAAAGAATGAATATAACCAAGCTGCTGCTGAGCAAAATTATGTCCTAACAATAAGTCATGAAACCGCTCATATAATACTTCAGCTGTTTCATTTTTTTGTAAAGACTCGCTCATAAAATTTTTTATTCCTTTAATTATTTTTACAGTTTCAAATTAATCTTAAACCAATATGTATTAATTTCACCTGAATAAACGCACTTTTATAGTTCCGAACCTACAGCCTATAACCTTAAAACCCGTCATCCCCAATAAAATAACTCGGGAATGACACTACTTTAGATACTTAGTAAGGCTAAAGCCCTACAAAATCGCGTTACAGTTTAAGTTTCCCAACCTAACAGGTATTCTTGTAGGTTAAGCTTTACCCTAACTGCTTTAAACTCACTCTAAATTGCTTAAAACCGCTGTAGATTCCCGATAAAATAACTCGGGAATGACGCTACAGACTCTAACCTAGCGATATTGTTTTATAAAGTTATCTAACAGCTCTAAACCTGACTCAGTTAAAATGGCTTCAGGATGAAATTGCACACCTTCTAGCGCTAAAGAGCGATGTTTAAACCCCATAATTTCTGATAATGCATTAGCCTCATTATTTAGCCATGATGTTACTTCTAATTCTTTAGGCAATGTTTTAGGATCAACAACTAACGAATGGTAACGACATACCGTTAAAGGTGATGCTAACCCTTTAAAAACACCTTTATTATTATGCATGATCTTGGATGTTTTGCCATGCATCACCTTGTTAGCGCGTATAATTTTAGCACCTAACGATTGCGCGATTGTTTGATGGCCTAAGCAAACGCCTAAAATGGGTGTATGACCTTTAAATTGATTAATAAGTTCTAAAGATATGCCAGCTTCATTAGGCGTGCAAGGACCTGGAGAGACAACTAAATATTTAGGATTGAGTGCTTTTACTTGAGCACAGGATATTTCATCATTGCGCTTAACTAATACTTCAACGTCTAACCTTTGAAAATATTGGACTAGGTTATAAGTGAAAGAATCATAGTTATCGATCATCAATAGCATATTAAAACCGAATTGCCTAAAAGAAGTTATTAATAAATTAGATATGAGTTTAGGAATGAATTAGCGAGTTTGTATGGTTACTTCACTCGCTAATTGTTATTTCTCTAACTTAAAAGTGCAATTACGGGCGTGGAATAAAACCAACAGCATTGTAAACATCTTTAAGTGTTTGCTCTGCACGTGCTCCTGCTTTTTCAGCACCATCACGCATTATTTCATTTAATAAAGTTTGATCTTCGCGGATCTCTTTAAAACGCGCTTGAATTGGCTCTAACATTGATACTACAGCAGCTGCCGTATCTTTTTTAAGATGACCATACATTTTATCTTCGTATTCTGGTACTAAATCTTCAATTGAACGTTTAGTCGCAACCGACATTAAAGTTAGTAAATTTGAAACACCTGGCTTTTCTTTATTATCAAAGTAAATACGTGCTTGCTCATCAGAGTCTGTGACTGCTTTTTTCAGTTTCTTTTCAATCTTTTTAGGCTCATCTAATAACATAATGTAGCCATTTGGATTTTCATCCGATTTTGACATCTTTTTTGTTGGATCTTGCAAGCTCATTACACGTGCACCAAACTCTGGAATATAAGGTTCTGGTACTGTAAACACATCGCCATAAAGGTTGTTAAAACGATTCGCAATATCACGTGTTAGTTCTAAATGTTGCTTTTGATCTTCACCTACTGGCACTTGAGTTGCTTGATACAATAAAATATCAGCAGCTTGTAGCACTGGGTAGCTGTAAAGACCCACATTGATGTTATTGGTATTTTTAGCTGATTTATCTTTAAACTGTGTCATGCGGTTAAGTTCGCCCATTTGCGCATAACAGTTTAATACCCAACTTAATTGTGCATGCTCAGGAACCTGAGATTGTACAAATAGAGATGATTTTTTAGGATCGATACCACATGCAGTATAAAGTGCGATGCCATCTAATACACGTTGCTGTAATAACGCAGGATCTTGGCGAGTGGTAATGGCATGTAAATCTACCAACATGAAATAACACTCACTGCTTTCTTGTAGCGTAAGCCATTGGTTTATAGCGCCAATATAGTTACCGATTGTCATACCACCAGTTGGCTGAATACCACTTAATACTACAGGCTTGCTCATGTTATTTCTTCACTCTTATTTGATTAATAGCGTTGTTTTACCTATTTATAATTAGGCAGGTAATGTCATAAACAAAAACCAAAACATCTCTATTGAAGCCACACTGTGGCGGGATTTAATCGGTAATTTTAATTGTTTCAGATTTTGAAGCAAGGTAAATTTTCAGCTATTACACTAACATCTATTAGAAAACTTACCATGGCGTATATTTATAACGACAATTGCGCTAATTCAGTTCTCATATTATCTATTACTGCTTTGTAGTCAGGCTGATTGAATATTGCAGAGCCAGCAACAAACATATCTGCGCCTGCTTGTGCAATTTCTTTTATATTATCAACTTTAACACCACCATCTACTTGTAGACGGATATCAAAACCAGATTCATCGATGAGTTTGCGCACTTGTTTTAGCTTTTCAAGTGTTTGAGGAATAAATGATTGACCACCAAAACCAGGGTTTACAGACATAAGTAAAATAACATCTAGCTTATCCATCACAAATTCTAAACATGTTAATGGCGTTGCAGGGTTTAATACTAAGCCCGCCTTACACCCTTGCTCTTTGATTAATTGCAAACTACGGTCGATATGCTCACTTGCTTCTGGATGAAAAGTTATAATGCTTGCACCTGCTTGTGCAAATTGCGTGATCATAGTATCAACCGGCTTTACCATTAAATGCACATCAATTGGTGCCGTAATACCGTAATCCCTTAATGCTTTACATACCATAGGACCAATCGTTAAATTTGGTACATAGTGATTATCCATTACATCAAAATGAACAACATCAGCGCCGGCTTGTAAAACAGCATCAACATCTTCACCTAAACGCGCAAAATCTGCAGATAAAATTGAAGGGGCAATTAAAAATTTTGACATAATAAATTTACACTCTTTAAATGACGGTAAAAGAAGCTAAAGGACAAACAGATCATTGCAGGAATGGACCTTTAAAGCAAGTTGATAGCGAGAGTATAAAAACGCGATTTATTACGTTAATTTCTCAAAAACACAAAAATAAACTTAATATACATTTAAACTTTACAATTGATTAACAGCTGATGTATATTTGTAGATGAATACCTATAAATATGGGACTAATAACCATTGTATTCTGATTTAACTTTGGTTAAGCTTTAACCATTGCTTAGACAGAGGGTATTGTTATGAAGTTCAATAAGTCAAAAGGGATATTTTTAGCATCTACAAGTGCTATATTTTTTGCGTCTACATTTTCATTAGTAGCATACGCTCAGCAGCTTGATAACGAGTGCTGTCCTTCCGTATATAAAACTCAAATATCACTATCTCAGTGCCAAGCATCTAATAAAAGTTGGTTTTCTTGGTTAACAGGTAACAGCAGAAGTGCACAATTTCATTATCTAGATTTACTTGAATTACTCAGTGATTCAGAAAAGAAAACACAAGAAACTGCAACTATAACTAATCATTTTAAATGAGCCATTTTTTCTCTTTAATTCAAAGTGTGCTCGCGGCTGCATTTGGCGTGCAAAGTGAGAGTAAACGTAAGCTAGACTTTCAACAGGCCTCGCCAATACATTTAATTATTGTTGGCATTATGTTTTTAGTGATTTTTATCTCTTTAGTATTACTTACTGTAAGCTTAGTAATACCTTCTCTATAATCCGCAATTTTGATATTACCTACTTCGCTTTATAAAGTGCCATAATCTCATCCACTTTATTTCTTGAACCACCCTTAGGGCTAATCGTTCTTTTCACTTGAATGGTATCTAGCGTTGCTTGCTCATAAATTTTACGAGTAATGATAGTATCGTGATTTGAAATCAATACAGGAATGCCTTTATCAAAAGCACTGCATTCAGCCAGATTTGCAAGCTGAGCCTGATCATCAAAGTTAAAGCCGCCTTTAGCGTATGAGGTAAAAGATGCCGTTTTGCTTAATGGCACATATGGCGGATCACAATAAACAACTGAGTTTTTCGGTAAATTAGCAAAAACATCTGTATAGCTTTTACAGGTAAACGTGGCTTTTTGTGACTTTTCGGCAAAGAAGTTTAATTCTGCCTCCGGAAAGTATGGTTTTTTATACTTACCAAAAGGCACATTAAAAATGCCTTTTAAATTATAGCGACATAAGCCATTATAACCATGACGATTCATATATAAAAATAATATCGCCCTTTCGTAGATATCCTGACACTCATTAAACTGCTTACGGTAAGCATAATACGCATCAGCATCATTATTTAGTTCTACAAATAGTTTTCTAGCATCTAGAATAAATTCATCTGGTGATGCTTTGAGTTCTTTATATAGATTAATTAAGTCAGCATTAATATCATTTAATACATAATGCTTAAAATCAGAATTTAAAAATACAGAACCTGCGCCCATAAATGGTTCAACTAAAGTATCTGCATCAGGTAATCGCCTATTGATCTCTTCAACTAAACCATACTTACCACCTGCCCATTTTAAAAAAGCTCGTGTTTTTTTCATTTATTATTTATGTGCCTTTTAAAATAGCTAAGTGAGTGATTACTAAATTGCAAACAAGCGAGTGATTTTACACTAATCAAATGGATTTGAGTAATGCAATCTCTGTTTTAATCGCTTTGATTGTTTTACTGAATGGTTGTAGTTGCTTTAACTGAGCTGACAATGCATTTTTATAAGTCTGACTTTGTGCAACATCTCTAAACGGGCCTACAGTCACAACCCACCAGTCACCGCCATAACGCGTGCTTTTATACACTTTAATATTATCTAAGTCATGAGAAGCGATAAAGTTATTGATTAGGTTTTCTTGGCTAATGCCGATTAACTGCAACATCACTAAAGAATCACTTTGTTGCATAAACCAAGTATTATCGTAATCTTTATAGATAACCAAAGGTGTTAATGCGGTCTCTTTTATGATTGAACTTGCTAACGGCTGCGATTCTACTTTAGCCTCTTCAACTCTAACTGTTTCAGCAGAAGGTGTGTGTTGTGTATTATTTAAGGATTCCGCTATTTTATTTGGCGTCGCCGAACTGGTTTTTAAATTAGTTTTTGAATTTACTTTTAAGTCATCAAATTGCTCTGACTTTGAGATAGTTGAGACCACTGCCGTTTTGTCTTTTACAAATTTTATAGCATCTGTATTTTGTTTTTCTTCTTTAGTGATAGCACTTAACTTATCAGGTTGATTACTTTTCTCTAACGCTTCAATAGTTAGGTTATCCAACTTAATATCATCAATATCCTGGTTTGCTCCTTTAACATAATTTTTGTCTTGTTTAGCAATTTGCCTATTTGACTCTAATACTTGAGTTGGCAGGTTATCTAACCTGCTATTTTCAATATTCAGGGCTGAACCTTTAACGCCATTTTTTTCTTGCTTGTCTACCACAATGCTTTGATCTTTATTTTGCTCGCTCAACTCCCTTAAACTTTCAATTTGATTAGTTTGCGATAAATGCTCAAATAAATATGTTAATGCGAGCGTCATAAAAAAAACAAATGCTAAACAAAGCAACATAAAGCCATGTTTACTCTTCTTAGCTTCTACAACTAAGTTACTTGAATCCCAACTTAATAATAATGATGGGTTGCCCTGTGCGCTTTGAACAAAAGCCTTAAATACAGGTTCATGTTTATTGGGTAATTGAGAAAAGTACATAGACATCAATTCAATGCTTTCATCAAATGACAATGCTTCAAAGAAGATATTAGCTGAATTTTTAAATTGTATTTTGGAGGTTGATGCCGTTAAAACATAAAAAGTTGATTCTGATATTTGTGTTAAATACTCAATTTCTTGAATTACTTCTTCACTTAAAAATTGTGCATTATCAATAACAATTACGGTATTCTTACTGGCTTGTTGTTGATTTAAGTTTAAGTAGTTTTCACTTAATGATTGGGTAAAATCAATTAATGGTTGGCTAAATGTTTGCTCTAACAGTTGAGATATAACTTGTTGATCTGTTGTTTTAACCGTTAACTGCAAATAAATTTTATTAAATTCAGGATATTTGTCAGTTACAAATGATTCTAAAATATAACTTTTACCAAGCCCTGGACCACCAAGCAATGCCACAGTTGATTGACCGTATTCATATTGCAATTCAATACGATCAACTAATTTCTGTCTGCTCGGTAATATTTTGACTTGCATCAGTTAGCCTAAAATAAAGACTTCAATTGCTGTTCAGTCACATCTGATACAAGCGCACAACGACCAAACTCTGTTGGTAAGATAAACCGAATAGTGCCTTTAAGGTTCTTTTTGTCTTTAGACATATGACCTATAAAGTCTTCACATGTCATTTCTTTTGGTGCTTTAACAGGCAAATCAAACGCTATCAATAAATTAATAACGCGTTTAACTTCTGAATCACTGAGTGAACCTCTCACTTGTGATAATTCACATGCCATTACCATACCCGCAGAAACAGCCTCTCCATGAAGCCATACGCCATAACCCATCTGAGCTTCAATAGCATGGCCAAAAGTATGACCTAAGTTTAACAACGCTCTTAGGCCTGATTCTTTCTCATCTTGGGCCACTATATCAGCCTTGATTTGACAGCAACGCTGGATTATATGCTGCATTGCGCTTTCGTTTAATGATTTAAGCAGGTCAACATTGCTTTCGATATATGAAAACAATTCAGTATCATAAATCAAACCATATTTTATGACTTCAGCCATGCCAGCAGAGAACTCTCTTGCATCTAGTGTAGATAAACTCAAGGTATCAATAAATACAGCTTCAGGTTGGTAAAAAGCACCTATCATATTTTTACCTAAAGGATGATTTACTGCTGTTTTACCTCCTACTGAAGAATCTACCTGAGATAAAACAGTTGTAGGTACCTGAATAAATGGCACACCTCGCTGATAACAAGCAGCAACAAATCCGGTTAAGTCACCTATCACACCACCACCTAAAGCAATTAGACAGGTATCTCTACCACAATTATTTTGCAGTAAGAAGGCATTTACTTTTTCAAATGAAGTCAGGGTTTTATATTGTTCACCATCAGGAAGAATGTATGTCAATGGTGATAGATCTTCAAATTGAGATATAAAAGATTCTAAATATAGGGGAGCTATGGTTTCATTGGTTACTATTACTGGTCGACAATCACCAATATAGTTTTTAAGTCTTACTTTGTCGTTAAGAACACCAGATGCGATAAAAATAGGGTAGCTACGCTCACCTAAATTAACATTCAACTCAAGCATAACATAGCTCCTGCTATTTTTATTTTACTTAATTTTTAAGGCTAAAAATCAAGTTTTGCAATTATTTGATTTGCTACAACTTTTGCACTTTGTTCGTCAGTACGAACAACAAAATCAGACACTTCTTCATAAAGCGGGTTACGTTCTTCAGCTAAACGCTCTAAAACTTCTCTCGGATCTTCTTTAGTTTGAAGTAGAGGACGTTTTTTATCACGCTGAGTACGTGCTACTTGTTTCTCGATTGGCGTTTCAAGGTAAACGACAATGCCACGTGCAGAAAGTTTATTACGTACGTCTTTGCTTATAACTGAACCACCGCCAGTAGCAAGAACAATACCCTGCATTTCTGTTAAGTCAGAAATAACACCTTCTTCACGAACTCTAAAGCCGTCTTCACCTTCGATGTCGAATACCCATGCTATTTCAGCACCGGTTCTACGTTCGATTTCTTGATCAGAATCGAAAAATTCAAGGTGTAACTGGTCAGCTAAATGACGACCAATTGTGCTTTTACCTGCGCCCATAGGGCCCACTAGAAATATATTACGTTTTTCAGCCATATTGTTTGTACAAACGAACTCTAATTTAAATAAAAATAACCCCGTCCTACGACATGGCCCCAAAATTAAGGGGGTGATTATCTCAGTAATTGAATAGGTATATCAAGAAAAAAAACAAAAAAAAGACCCGTTAAGGTCTTTTTTCTTTTAAGACTGTGATTTTAATCGATAAATCACTATAAAGAACTATTTATAATTTTAGGTGTAACAAAAATGAGTAACTCTTTTTTCTCATTAAACTCACTTGTACTTCTAAACATATAACCTAAATATGGAATATCTCCCAATAAAGGCACTTTTTTAACTGAGTTTACTATTTGTTGTTGAAAAATGCCGCCTAATACAACTGTTTGACCATTATTGACTAAAACTTGGGTTTCAATACGTTGAGTATTAATCGCCGTCGCTGGACCTGTTGGTGTTGATACCGTATCACCACGTGTATCTTGCGTGATAACTAAGTCTAAAATTACTTTATTATCTGGCGTAATATGCGGCGTCACTTCTAAGCTTAATACTGCCTTTTTAAATGTTACTGTTGTGGCACCACTTGATGCTGCTTGTACATATGGTATTTCAGTACCTTGCTCAATTCGCGCTTGTTTTTGATTAGCGGTTGTTATGCGAGGACTTGCGATAATTTCAGCTTTATTTTCTTGCTCTAATGCCGAAAGCTCTAAATCAATTAAAGTACCATCAGCAAGTTTAGCAACGTGCATGCCAATACTGCCGGCAGGATTTGCTACCGGTAAGTTAACATTCAAACGTTCTGTTAATGATGGAATAGTACCGTTAGCTATTTTCTCTGCCCCTGAAATTGTTCCTGCAACGCCATCAGACCCTTGCTGATCACTAAAACCCCAGCGAATACCTAAGTCTTCTTGCACGTTATCTGTCACTGTTACCATACGAGATTCTATTAATACTTGTTTAACAGGAATATCGAGTACTTCTATCATACGACGCACACTTTCAATACTTTTAGCTGTATCTTTTAGCAACAAAGTATTGGTTCTTTGATCTACAGCGACACTACCACGTGAAGATAATATGGTATTGCTATCAGTTTTAAGTAAGTCTACAAAGTCTTCCGCTTTTGCATAATTAAGTTGAATATATTCACTATATAGTGGTTCTAAGTCTTCAACTTGCTGTTTCGCTTTTAATTCTTTGGCTTCACGTGCTGCAAGCTCTTCAGTTGGTGCCACCATTAAAATGCTGCCATCCATACGTTTATCTAAGCCTTTAACCTTTAATACGATATCTAAAGCCTGATCCCAAGGGACTCCATCTAATCGTAAAGTAATATTACCGCCAACTGAGTCACTAGTTACTAAGTTAAAACCATTATAATCCGCGATGATTTGTAATACTGAGCGTATCGCAATATCTTGGAAGTTAAGCGACATAGGTTTACCTTGATAATCCTTACCATCACCTAAAAAGCTTTTTTTAGATTCATCTTTTTCTACTGTTAATGTAAAAATATTATCAAGTTGTTGATAGTTATAATCAAACGCATTAGTTGTATCTATTACAATTCGGCTATTAGCACCATCTTTAAAGGTTTCAATAGTACTTACAATAGTGCCGTAATCTAAAACATCTAACTGATACAATAAATCATCTAGAATATCGGTATTATGAAATTCTACAACAACCTTGCCTGCTTCTTCGCGTACATCAATTGCAGCCATATTTTCTTGCATGAAAATTAAAACACGTGCTTCACCTTTTTCACCACGTCTAAAGTCAACTGCTTGTATCTTATTTATGTAAGTTTGCGCATCATCTACAATAGATGCTTCTGCAACGTCTTGGGTAGGGTTATCTGATACGTGTAAATAAAATAAATTTTTATCTGTACGTGTTTGGTAGATTTTTAAATAATCTAAAAATACTGTGACTTTAAAGCCATCATTTTTAAATTCACTCACTACTTTTTTTACACCGGCTTTGTTAATTAAAACTTCGCCTAAATTTTCTTCGTAATCAGCTTCATCAAAAAACAATTCAATTCGCGCGGGCTCACTAAAAACCTGAATCTTAGGTTCGATGTAAATCTCTTCATCAAACACAAATTCAATTTCAGTTTCACCTTCTAATAATGGGTTATAGCGCACATCGTATAACAAAGGCACAGCATTAGCAGATGTCATAAATAATAATGCTACCATAGCAAAAAATACTGACGTAAATTTATTCAGTAAATTACCATTGAACATACTTGTTCTCTTGTACATACAAGACCCTTTTTTGTTATTCAGATGCATCAGTAGCCTCCACGATCTCAACTTTCGTCAGGCGTTCCTTCCAACATCCTGCACCATCTGGTATTAATTCTAATAATTCGATAAAACTGCTATGAACCTGAAGTACTTTACCATGATATAAACCCATATAGTTTTCACGAGTTACACGATGTAAAGTATCATCTGACGCAGTAATTAAGGCCCAAGTTTCTTCTCCTGCGCCTAATGTTCCTTTCATCATAATATTATCTAAAGGATACCTTTCTAGAGGCTCCTTCTTACGACGAGGATCCGGATGAAGACAATTTTGAATTTGCAACAACTTGTCTTGTATTACTTCCGGTTTAGGTGCTACAAACGGACTTCTTAAATCTGCTGTACTATAAGCAAAATGTTCAAACTTTTTAATTTCAGGGATCGGTTCTATTTTTGCAACAGTACTCGCTTGAACTCTATTAATAAATTCTTGCTGTTCCGTTGTGTCGTCAAAACAGCCACTTAAAACTAAAGGAAGCGCAATATAAGCAATTTTTTTCATTATTGCACCTCTTTATAACGATAAGTTTTTGCGATTACACTAAACATTAAGCGCCCAGTACCATCAGGCTTGATACTGAAATCATGTAAACTTACGATTCTAGGTAATAATGCAACCTTACTTACAAACTCACCAAACTCATGATATTGGCCTACTACTTCAATTTTTATAGGCAGCTCGGTATAAAATTCATTTTCAATTTCAGGTAACCAACCAATTTTATTAAAAATCAAACCGCTTGTTGTACCAACGTAAGATAAATCATCTAATGTACCTGGTATTTCACTTGAGGTAGGAAGCCTTTTTAATAATTTGGAAAACTTATCTTCCATTTCAATCATTTGCTGTTTATAAATTTCTAAATTTGATGCCACTGCATATTTAGCTTTAAATGTACTACGTAGCTCAGTTTCTTTATTTAGCGCATTTTCATAACCAGAGACTTCATCAGCAACAAATAAATTATATGTAAGCAAACTCACAGCCGCAGCAACAATAACGCCAGCGATTACTTTGACAGCTAAAGGCCAAGCACCAATATTTTCAAGGTCTAATTCATTAAAATCAATTTCATTTAATGCTTTTAAATCAATGTTCATTGCTTAACCTCACCAATTTGTTCATAAGGTTTCACTGTAAATTGCATATTAAAATCACTTAATAACCTTGCTTGTTGCTCACCGGCGATAATATCTTGCAGCGTCGCCCCTTGAAACAAATAAGAGCCCTCTAATTGGCGTAACATCCTAGAAAGGCGGTTATTAGATTCACTTTTACCTATGATTTGTATCGCATTATCACGACGTTCTAATTTCGTTAAATACACTCCAGACGATACAACTGTCGCTATTTCATCCATAATTTGCGTACCTAAGTTACGATTGCTTTGTAACTCTTCAATTAAACGCATTCTTTGGTGTAAATTTTCTTTCTTTTTATCAAGTTCTTTTATTTGAGCAATTCTTTTATCTAATACTGAAATTTCTGATGTCAAAAATTGATTTCTCTTTACTTGACCGTCTTTCATTGCCCCGTAAATCATACTAATGGCAAAAACCGAACCAAATGAAATTAAAGTTACTAGAAAAAGTATAGATAAGAATTGTTTTTGCGCTTCTTTTCTTGAAGCCTCTCTCCAGGATAGTAGATTTATATGTGGCATGAAGAAAAGCTCCTTAATGCTAAACCAGACGCTACAGCTAATTGAGCGCGATGTTTATCTAGCAGTTCGCGATCCATCTCTGGGGATAATTCCATATCAGCAAAAGGGTCGATAATAATTGAGTGAATGCCTAACTCATCAATTAAAAGCCTATCAATGCCTTGAATTAATGATGTACCACCTGATAAAACAATATAATCGAGTTGATCATTGCCACTCGTAGTCAAAAACATTTGCACTGCTCTGCGAACTTGCTGAAGGAAAGTAGTTTGAAATGGCGCTAATACCTCAAAGGTATAATTCGGTGGTAAATCACCAGTAATTTTAGCTTGCTCGGCTTCATCAAAACTTTTGTTATAATAAGACACAATTGTTTTGGTGTATTGCTCACCACCAAAAACTTGGTCTCTGGTATAAATTGTTTTACCTTTTTGAACCACACTAAATAAAGTTGTGGATGCGCCGACATCAATGAATGCCACTATTTTATCTTCAGCATCTTCCGGTAATGCATTGGTACACAATGTCATTGTTCTACTTAATGCATAAGATTCAACATCAACCACTTTTGGTTCAAAGCCACCGGCATCGAGTGCACCAGCTCTTGCTTCAACACTTTCAGTTCTTGCAGCTGATAATAATACATTTACTTTGGAAGGATCAGCTTCATTGATATCTAGTTTTTCAAAATCAAGACTTACTTCATCAAGTGGATATGGGATTAAACTGTCAGCTTCAATTTCAATTTGTGATTCGAGCTCGGTATCTGATAAGGAAACGTCCATAAAGATAACTTTAGTGATCACAGTTTGCCCAGACACAGCTACTGCTGCCTGAGTTACTGCTTTAGGCATTTTTTTTCTTATTTTATGGATCACTCGTCCGACAGATTCAATATCTTGTATTGAACGTTCAACCATAGCACCCTTCGGCATAGCTTCAACAGCAAATGCCTCAAGTCTATAGAGCTCATCTTTTTTACTGAGCAATACGGCTTTAACCGAATGTGAACCAATATCTATCCCGACCATCCAGGTAACTGGTTTTTTAAAAAGTTGACTTAACATAACCCAACGCTAATCCTTTTTTTATAATTATAATAAGCTTATAAAATATAGCGAAAAAATTTTATTCATTTATTAATCAATATATACTAGCAGCCTTACCCCCAAAATGGGAGTTTATTTAGGGAAAATTAAGTGACTTTGTTAAAAAATATTTTACGTTTCATTATCATATCGAGCATATTAGGTCTTTTAACCCTAGTTGGACTCTATTTTTATGTGAAGTCCGACATTCCGAGCGTTTCAGTTTTAAAAGACGTTCAATTACAGACACCTATGCTTGTATACACAAAAGATGGCAAGCTTATTAATCAATTTGGTGAAAAGCGTCGAATTCCCGTATCAATTGACCAAATCCCCCAACCTCTTATTGATGCATTTTTAGCAACCGAGGATAATCGTTTTTATGACCATTTTGGCATAGATCCTATAGGCATAGTACGTTCGGCTATTGTATTAATTACCACAGGACAAAAAAAGCAAGGTGCAAGTACAATAACAATGCAATTAGCACGTAACTTCTTTTTAACCCGCGAAAAAGCATATATTCGTAAGGTAAAAGAAATCTTTATAGCAATGCATATAGAACGATTATTATCCAAAGATGAGATATTGGCATTATATTTAAATAAAATTGAATTAGGTAATCGTGCATTTGGCATAGGTGCCGCTGCACAAGTTTATTACGGTAAAGAATTAAGTGAATTAACATTACCGCAAATGGCAATGTTAGCAGGTTTACCTAAAGCACCATCAGCCCTTAACCCAATCAGAAACCCTAAACGCGCTAAAGCACGTAGAAATGTAGTACTCGGCAGGTTGTTAACAGAAAGTTATATCACTCAAACCCAATATGACACAGCAGTAAAACAACCTATTACAGCACGTTTTCATGGAGCTGAAATTGAAGTATCAGCACCTTATATTTCTGAAATGGTGCGTGCTGAAATGGTAAATCGTTATGGTTTAGAAGAAGCTTACAACAACGGTTACCATGTATATACAAGTATAACGTCAGATATGCAGCTAGCTGCGCAAAATGCTGTCACTAAGAATTTAGAAGGATATGATTTAAGACATGGCTATAGAGGACCAAAAATTCACCTATGGAATTCTGATGAAGAAGAATCGTGGCACCCTTCTGATATTTTATTGCATTTAAAATCAGTAAAAGAAATAGCCGATTTAAAAGTAGGTATTGTTACTAATGTTTTTGAAACTAGTATTAAAGTATTACTTAAAGATGGTCAATTTATTACTGTTGAGTGGGATGGTTTAAAGTGGGCCAGACCCTATATCAATAATAATAGACAAGGAAAACCACCAAAAGTCGCTTTAGATATTTTAAACGTTGGCGCCCAAATATGGCTTAAAAGTAATGATAATAATCAATATATGTTAAGTCAGATACCGGAAGCATCAGGTGCTTTAGTCTCTTTAAACCCTCAAGATGGTGCTATTTTAGCGATTATGGGAGGGTATAGCTTTCAGCTAAGTCAATATAATCGTGCCGTTCAAGCTAAACGCCAAGTTGGCTCAAACATAAAACCATTTATATATTCTGCGGCAATTAATAACAACTATACATTAGCGAGCATTATGAATGATGCCGCTATTCATCAATGGGATAAAAGCCAAGGTATTGCATGGCGACCTAAAAACAGTCCCGATGTATATGATGGTCCTATCCGTGTTCGCCGCGCTTTAGCACAATCTAAAAATGTAATTTCTGTTAGGTTATTACGTGGCGTGGGTTTAAATAAAACCGCAGACTATTTATTAAACTTTGGTTTTAAACCACAAGATATCCATAGAAATGAAACCCTTGCATTAGGCAGTGCGTCATTAACACCTTTAGAGTTAGCAACTGGTATGGCGACTTTTGCTAATGGCGGCCATTTAATTGAACCTTACTTTATTAGTAAAATAGATGATGCTTTTGATAATGAGCTATATAAAGCGAAACCACTCATTGCGTGTGTGTCTTGTAACGAACAAGAGATCAAAGATAGCTTTGATTACGCACCTAGAGTCATCAATAAACAAAATGCATTTTTAATAGCCAACGCCATGACAAGTACAATTATGGGCGGCGGTAGCTGGAAGTACAAAACAGGTTGGAATGGTACAGGCTGGCGAGCACAAAGAATAAAATTAGATAATCGCCCTCGAAAAGATTTATCTGGAAAAACAGGCACAACAAATGATCAAGTTGACACTTGGTTTACAGGCTTTAATAGTAAGGTGTTAACCACAACTTGGGTTGGGTTTGATAACTCAGGGAAGTCTTTAGGTAAAGCCAGCTATAATAATAACTTAGGTAAAAATCAAATTTATGGCACTGAATCTGGTGCTAAAACGGCGCAACCAGCTTGGGTTGAGTTTATGCAATACGCTTTAAAAGATCAGCCTTTAGCGCCAATTGAACAACCGGAAGACCTAGTTTCTGTCAGAATTGACTTAAAAACAGGCCTTTTAAGCCAAAAAACAGATCATACAAGCCGCTTTGAATTCTTTGTTAAAGGCACAGCCCCGATACAATATGCGCAAATTGAAGAACAGGATATATTTGAAGATGATGGTGAAGGCAAAGTGATTGAAGAAGAAGAACTATTTTAGACTTAACAATATGAGCCTCAGAAGAGGCTCATGTTTATAATGTTTAAAGATATTGCCAACCTTTAAATACCAATCTTGGTTTTGTTGCTGAACCACCATTATTACCAGAATTAGCCTGACCGAGTGCCTCATCATAATGCACACCACCCGCACCTGTCACACTTACCGACTTACCTAATAAAGAGCCTTTAAATCCTACTGCGGAAGCGATTTTAATATCAGTTAAAGGCGCATAAATCGCAGCATAAATCTCTTCAGTACCGCCAGTTAAGTTAATGCCAGTACCACTATAACTACTATAAATTGAAAAAACAGGCAGTCCCTGCGAAGTTAAACCTTTATCTGGCGTGTACACTTGTGAGCCCGCACCTATGTCTAATGCACCTTTAATTATTAAAGTGAGGCTACTATTATTGGGTATTGTTAAACTACTCGCCCCACTCATTTTAAAATTACCTTTTACATACATAGTCACGTTCTCACCCGACTTTATATTTAAATGGCCTTTAATCTCGACATTATCGTACATCAAAATATAAGATGACTTATTTAAAAATGATGATACAACAGCTGTAGTGTTTTTTGATGCACTCGAACCGCTACCATTATTAGTCGTGAACTCAGCTTTATTTTGACTTAATAAATAAACATCTCCGGTACCAGAGCCACTAATTAATAAGTCTTTGGCATCCGCGGCATCAGCATCTACAGTTAATACTTCATTTTCAATATTCAGAGGGTCGCAGGTGATATCATCGGGTTCATTCGGATCTAGAATGCCATCATCTATTGGTATAAATTCAACTTCTGGTACTGCAACAATAGTAGGCGCTGGATTTACTTTATATGGTGCTCTGTTAAATTCAGGCGTTTCTCCAGTGAAGCTCCCTTGACCTCCATACCTTAAATCATCACTATCAATAGCACTTCCCCACTGCGCTAAAGTTACATTGCCTTTTGCTCGCACTCCTCCTTTAGTTATATCGCCTGTTTGTTTGTAATTTGCATGCGTTTTTACACCTGAATTAATAGTGGTATTCTTCAACGTCACATCACTTAATGCTAAAACGTATCCCTGGACACTACCACCAGTAACCGAAACTTGATCACGTGATATAATATTACCTAATGTTGCTGTTTGAGATGTCGTCACCTTGCCATTTGCATGAATATTGCCACCAACACTACCACTTGATTGTTTATAATATTTAAATGCTGAGGCATTACCGCCAATAGCACTATTACCAGGCAACTCTAAGTAGCCATTACTTTTCACATCACCAGACACATTAGCCGAGCCATTAAACACAATACTGTTCGTTGCAATCACATCACCATCAATATCGGCCCCGCCTGTTAGTTTTATTTCACCACTGTCTTTTAGGGTTCTTACTGTTACATTGTCACTTTTATTGCGAGTAGAAGCTGTAAGTGCTTCATCATAGTCACTCAAGTTAGAGTCATAACTATCAATTACACCACTGCCTTGTACTAATACACCTTCACAGCCGGTAATACCTTTGGCAAAAGGAGATGGAGAAGCAGAAGTGCCCGCTATAATTTCAAACTTAGCTTCAAGCTGTGCTTCACCTTTAAAACGCGTCCCATCACTCGTTAAAGTCAGCTCATTACTGACACTATTGAGCGCAACTTCATAAGACATATTTGAAATACCTCTGGCAACTCCTTTTTTTTCCTCATTAGAAAACAGGTTTATCAACTCTTCTAAGGATTTGTTTTCATTCCCTGGTTCATTGAGTTTTTCATTTAGTAAATTATAAGTGTTAAACACACCTTTTTCTGAGATCAACCGTGCATTTATTTTCTTTTGAAAATTACCACTCAAACGCTCTTGCACTACGTTATCTTTTAATGAATTTAATACTACAACGCCAGCCATCATGCTTAAAATCAACACAGTGACTAAAGTAAAACCTTTTTGGTCTGCACTTTTAAAGTAGCTCATTACACACCTACAGTACTTTCTAAAATAACACGTGTTAGTGCGACATTTATTGTCATTGATCTCGCGGCACCAACGCCACCCGGCTCTCCTTGCTGTGCCTTTGGCGTAACAGTAATTGAAACTAATCTATCATTAACTGCAAACGCGATATTCTCTACGCCTGTTAATATAGGCTCTGCACCATTACCTATATCACATTCGAGTTTATTGCCATTCAAAGAATATATTTCGTCATAAACAGCTATCGGCCTTGTGCCATTACATGAAATTGAATTAGGTTCTTGAGGGATTGTAATTTGATCTGCAATGACCGTAATGCCACCAGGTGTTTGCTTTAGGCTGCGGGTAAATGTTTGAGCTGTGAAACGTAATACTTCCTGTGCATTTTCTATATTTTTACTTGATAAAATGAGGCTTTTTATCGATGAATATGCAAGAGAAACACCCATAATCAAAATACAACCGACTAACAAAGCAATCATTAATTCAACTAAGGTGTAACCTTTTTGTTTTTTGAGATTAAACATTACAGTTTACCGGTAATTGAGGAAAAGTGGCATTTATAGCTATCTGGTTATCTAGGTTTATATTTCCCTGCATTATTTTATCTTCATTTTTTATTCTGTCATTCTCCCAGTTAACTTTAATAATAAAGTCATTATCGAATGTACCTGCTGCTACATCTACACCCTCTAGATCTAAATTATATCTATCAAACTCAGGATCTAAGCTGGATATATATGCCTGATCAAATGCGATATCACCTCTTTGCAAAGCACATATATCCACCCACATTCTTTCTATTGCATTATTGGCTTGGATTAAAGAGACTGTATAATTAAAACTATTTGTAGCGTACTGTAATGATTTTAACTGCCCTGAAGCCAAGCCTAATAAAGCAATACTTGATATAATTAGCGCAATTAATACTTCAATTAAAGTAAAACCTTTACTCTGAGAATCTACAATCTTCATAAATAACCCGTCTTTTTCTCAGCAAAACTTTGCCCACTTACATAAATAGATAAGCGGTAATCTTGAGTTGAATTATCATTATCTGTTATATCGAACTCACGTCCTGCTCCGATAGAGCCTGTATCTGAAATAGTCATATCAGCTAAACCGGTTACGCTAATGGAATTATGGGTTGGTTTAAATTCTAATAATGTTTCTTCATCCTCAGCGCCAGCATTTACTTTTACCAACCATTTATTACGTGAAACGACCAAAGTGATTTGCTTTTCACGCTTAACGGCTTCACTGCGTGCAAATTTATAAATGCTATGTAGTTGATTCGTATTTGATACCAATCTATCTTGTTTTATTTGCTGACTATAAGAAGGCAAAGCAACGGCAGCTAAAATACCAACAATGCTGATCACAACAAGCAATTCAATCAACGAAAAACCTTTAGTTAATATACTCACAACTATTTCCAACACTGGCTTGTATTGGGAAGTGTAAGCCCCTGATGATTAATACTCATAGAACCACATATATCATTAGACTGAGAACTATTAGTCTTAGGAATAGCTGTTAATAAAAATGTTCTAGAGTCATTCTTAATACCAGGTGTTGCAGCTGCAGCTGCAGAAGGTGCATAACTAAAACTATAATAATCTGTTCCAGGTATATTTCTATCATCTGGGTAGCCACCCAAACGCGTATATTGTCGTTCTAGATGTGCGACCTGTTGTAGCATTTCTTGTTGAATATCAGCACGACGACCATCCTGCACATATTGGCTATAAGCAGGTAAAGCTACTGAATATAAAATGCCCATAATCGCTACAGCTATCATCATTTCAATTAATGTAAAACCATCACTATTAGCTTTCACTCAATCACCACCTGTATATTTATCAATCAAGCAAGGGCAAGTAAAATACAATGACAGCGATGTCATTACAATTAAAATTAGCATTCTAATTGAAACTTATCGCTATATAATATGTAAAAATAACAGGTACAAAATTCATAATTAGCATTGGTCAAGTATTAATATTATATTAACCATTGATTTTAAAGAAGTTTAAATAGAATCCACTTTAAGGTAGTGTAAACAAATATGCACAATAAGTTAAACAACTGATTAAATAGAGATTGTGAAATTTTAGGTTGAATATAAGGCTAAAGCCTCATCTACAAAGTCGAGGAGCATGACATTACAGTTTATAGGTTGGAGTTTAGGTTTATACAGGCAATAAAAAAGCCGTGTAAGAACACGGCTTTTATCAAAATTATCATCTCACCAAAGTGAGCTAATAATTAAGCTTCAGCGATAACAACAACTTTAATAGTTGCAGTTACGTCTGAGTGTACTTGAATTGCTACGTCAAATTCACCTAACTCACGGATAGTACCTAGAGGAAGACGAACTTCAGATTTAGCAACTGTAACACCAACAGCAGAGATAGCATCAGCGATATCGCGAGTACCGATTGAACCGAATAACTTACCTTCATCACCAGCTTTAGATACTAATGTAACTTCAGCTAATGCAGCAAGAGTTTCAGCGCGCGTTTCCGCAGCTGCGTGTTGTTCAGCAATCTTAGTTTCTAATTCTGCACGACGTGCATCAAAAGTTTCAATGTTTGCTTTAGTTGCAGGAACTGCTTTACCTTGTGGGAAAAGGAAGTTACGAGCATAGCCCGATTTAACTGCAACTTGATCGCCTAGAGTACCTAGGTTAGCGATCTTGTCTAATAAAATAATTTGCATTTATCCACACCTTAAAAAATGTTGATCCGCTGCTTACTTATGTAAGTCAGTGTATGGAAGAAGGGCTAAGTAACGAGCGCGCTTGATAGCGGTAGCTAGTTGACGCTGATATTTTGCGCTTGTACCAGTGATACGGCTTGGTACGATTTTGCCACTTTCTGTAACATAGTTTCTAAGAGTAGCTAGATCTTTGTAATCTATTTGTTGTACGCCTTCCGCTTTAAAGCGGCAGAACTTACGACGTCTGAAATAACGTGCCATGAGATAAATCTCCTAAACTAATTCTGTTTATTTGTTGAGCATGTAGCACTAATTGACTTAGTCCATTGCGACCTTCATGGCGATTTAAAAATCCCGTGATAGCCAACTCTTGCCCAACTTCTAAATTTTGAGTATGTTCCATTATTGAATGACCACTGGCAACAACTTGAATTCGAACATAACTATTACGGTTAAATCCAGCTTCGACTTGTTGTGACTTGTGCTCCAACACTAATATACAGTGCGGAATACCCGCCGGGCTTTGGCTAAATTTTGGCGTTTTACATAAAACACCTGATATATTCAGCTCATTCATACAGATACATTACTCAACAACGATTAAACTGCTGCTGCTGGAGCTGCTGCTTCTTTCTTCTCTTCTCTTGCAAGAGGAGAAGCTTCTGTTACTACGTTCTTAGTACGGATAACTAAGTTACGAATAACTGCATCGTTGTAACGGAAAGTAGTTTCAAGCTCGCTTACTACTTCAGATGTTGTTTCAACATTCATAAGAACATAGTGTGCTTTATGAAGTTTGTTTATTGGGTAAGCCAGTTGACGACGACCCCAATCTTCTAGACGGTGGATAGTACCGCCAGCTTCAGTGATTGAACCAGTGTAACGTTCGATCATACCTGAAACTTGTTCACTTTGATCTGGATGAACCATGAATACGATTTCGTAATGACGCATGGGTATTCCTTACGGTTAATTAGCCTTTTATCGTTCGACCGGTCGATTTAAGGCAAGGAACTAATATTAAGTTGGTCGAAAGAGCGCGTATTTTACACAGATTATAAAAACACTGCAAACAATGTTTATATTTTATTCTTAATTATGAAATTACCTCTATGAAATAATAAGTTATAAGAACTCTTGATATATATCAAAGTGAATAAGTTAATTTACTTTATGGTGTGTCACATTATAGGGACTATAAAACCACTCACACATGAAAAAATTCTTAATTATTTTAATTTCCTGCTTTGCAATAACAAGCTTTCAAGCTAATGCTTCTAAACTGACACTTGAGCAAGCTATTGATAAAGCAGGTTTACAGCGGATGCTCAGTCAAAGAATTGCTAAAAACTACATTCTTATTGCAAGTCGAATTAATCAAGATAAAGCGACTATCGAACTTGATGAAAGTGCAGCTCAATTTGAAATGAACCTGCATCAATTAAAAGCTATCACTAATAACGAACAATCAAAAATAGCTCTTAAAAGACTAAATATCGAATGGACGCATTTTAGAGAATACGCTTTAACGGAGCCTAAACGAGAAAATACCCCTCAAATTGTCAATAGAAGTACCAACTTACTCAATTTAGCAAATGACTTAGTAACAGCCCTAGAGCTTAGTTCTGCAAAAAAAAGTGCTGTATTGATTAATATTTCAGGAAGACAGCGTATGTTGTCGCAAAGATTAGCAATGTTTTACTTAGCTGGTTTTTCGGGTTTTAACGAAGAAAGTTACCATCAACAAATGCGAGATACTGCGAACGAATTTTCAGATGCACTACGTTACTTAATTGATATTCAGGAAAATCCAGCTGAAATAATAACCGCATTAAGTGATGTTAATGATCAATGGACATTTTATCAGTCTCGTTTTACGGTAAAAAGAAAGGGAAGATATGTGCCAAGGGTTATTCAAGTGATCACTGAAACCATGATGCAAAATATGGATGACGTCACACAACTTTATAAAAAGGAAGAGTTTGTAAATACTGTATTTAATGAGAGTATAAAATAATTAAACGATCTACTTTATGTTTAGTTTCTGCTTAATAGCGCTATTACTGAACAGATAAACGGGACCAAAGTCCCGTTTATATTTTAAGGCTACAGACCTCTTTGTCTTAAGACTTCAAACAAACAAATACCTGTTGCGACTGATACATTTAAGCTTGAAACCGTGCCAACCATAGGAATTTTAACCAATGAGTCACAATGCTCACGGGTTAAACGTCGCATACCCGTGCCTTCAGCACCCATAACAATAGCAACTGCCCCTGTTAATTTGGCATCAAATACATGGGTATCAGTTTCGCCAGCAGTCCCTACAACCCAAACACCCTGATCTTTAATTTCTCTTAAAGTACGCGCTAAGTTTGTTACTTGAATAAGCGGTATGGTTTCAGCTGCACCACATGCCACTTTACGTGCGACACCATTTAACCTTGCTGAGTTATCTTTTGGTACTATAATCGCATCAACACCCGCAGCATCTGCATTACGTAAACACGCACCTAAATTATGCGGATCGGTAACACCATCTAAAATCAAGAAAAATGCGTCTTCATTTTTTGCAGCTTTATCAGCTAAAATGACATCTAGGTCTTTCTCGCTATATTTTTTACCTGCTTTTACCTTAGCGATTATGCCTTGGTGTTGCTCGCCTTTAGATTTTTCATCTAATGTTTTTCGGTGCATATACTGTATTGATACACCAAATTGCGCCGCATTTTCTAAAACAGGCATTAAGCGCTTATCATCACGACCTTTAAGTGCATAGATTTCAATAAAACGCTCAGGTTCAGTATTTAAAATCGCTTCTACTGAATGAAAACCAAAAATTAATTCATTACTCACTTGCTTCTCTCTCCTCTACCCTATTCACTAGTACGCTTACGTGCATTTTTACCTGGGCGTTTTTTCTTTGCTTTAGACTTGTTTTTCGATTTTTTAGCCTGCTTATTGCCTGCCTTTGAATCAGTATGAGCGGTTTTGCGTTTATTTGGTTTGCGCTTTTTATTTTTACTCGGCGACTTTTTATGATCTCTATTATCTTTCTGTTGCTCATCTGGATTTTCTTCATCATTTTTATGAGATGAAATTTTAGGGATTTTCCCAGATTTTAATTGCTCTCTGACACTTTTATTAGCCGGTGTATATCTACGAGGTGATACAGGAGAAGCGTTGCCACTTTGTTTACGACGACGTGCATATCTATCTACAACAGCATCTTCAGCTAAGATAAGATTAATTCGCCTTTGCTCTAAACTAACAGATACAACGCTCACGCGCACTTTATCGCCTAAGCGATATACTTTTTTAGAGTTTTCACCCACTAATAAGTGCTTAGCACCATCAAACTGGAAAAAATCATTGGTCAGCGAGGTAATATGAATTAAACCATCAATATACAATTCATCTAAACGAATAAATAAACCAAAGCTAGTGACAGACGAAATCACGCCAGTAAACTCATCACCAACATGGTCTTGCATAAACTCACATTTTAACCAATCAGCGACTTCTCTTGTTGCATCATCAGCACGGCGCTCTGTTTTAGAACACAGTTCACCAAGTTGATTGACTTCATCTGGATTATAAACATAATCACCTGAAGTTTGCTGACCTTGTGCTTTTATCACACCTTTAATTGCACGATGCACCACTAAATCAGGGTAACGACGTATCGGTGATGTAAAATGGGCATAAGCAGGTAATGACAAACCAAAGTGACCAATATTCCCTGATTGATAAACAGCTTGCTTCATTGAACGTAATAACATTACTTGGATCAATTCAACTTCTGGTCTTTTACCTAGTTTTTCGATGCATTGTGTTATTTCTTTAGGGCTTGGCTCTTCAGGCAATGGATTTTCAATGCCTAACTCACCTAAGAACTTTCTAAAGTTAGATAGCTTTTCTGGATCTGGTTCATCATGAACACGATATAACGCACTTGCTTCATGTTTTTCAAGTAAACGTGCCGCAGACACATTTGCTAAAATCATGCATTCTTCAATTAATTTATGAGCATCATTACGCTCAATTGTCGTCACAGCTTCAATTTTACGATGGGCATTAAATACGAACTTAGGCTCTACTGTTTCAAACTCAATTGCACCCCGATTTTGGCGGGCTGATTTCAGCGCAAAATACATTTGATATAGATTTTGTAAATGCGGCACAACATTTTGACTTGCTGAAATTTGTTGTTCATCGCCTTTCAAAATTACAGATACTTGAGTATAAGTCATACGTGCATGTGAATTCATCACGGCTTCATAAAACTTATAACCCGATAAACGACCCGCTTCTGAAATGGTCATTTCCGCAACTAAACATAAGCGGTCGACTTTAGGATTTAGTGAACATAAGCCATTTGATAATACACGCGGTAACATAGGTACCACTTGCTCAGGAAAATAAACCGAGTTTCCTCGATTAATCGCTTCCTCATCTAATGCGGAGTCTTTAGGCACATAATGCGATACATCTGCAATGGCTACCCATAAACGCCAACCACCTGACTTTTTAGGTTCACAATAAACCGCATCATCAAAATCTCGCGCATCTTCACCATCAATTGTTAATAATGGTAAGTCGCGTAAATCAACACGCCCTAGCTTTGCTGACTCTTCGACTTCATCAGCTAGAGGTGCAACTTGTGCTTCAACTTCTTTAGGCCACACATAAGGAATATCATGGTTACGAAGCGCCACTTCAATTTCCATACCTGGCGCCATATGATCGCCGATGACTTCAATTACTTTAGCTACCGCATCCATACGTGGATTTGGTCTTTGTGTTATCTCAACTTGCACCATTTGATTATGGCGTGCGCCTTTTTCACTACCTGGCAAAATCATAATATTTTGTGTGATGCGAGGATCTTCTGGGATCACTAATGCCATGCCATGATCAACAAAATAACGACCTACAATCGGTGCTCTTTGACCATCAATTACACGTACTATACGCGCATCACATTTACCACCACGACCTTTTGATGCCGGTTTAGCAAGCACAACATCGCCATGTAGCACTGTTTTCATTTGATGTTTAGGAATAAACCAGTCTTTACCACCGGCTTCTAATTCCAAAAAGCCAAAACCATCTCTATGGCCTATCACTTTGCCTTTAACCAGCTCTGATTCATCAATAATGCAATAACATTTATGTTTGTTAAAGAAAATTTGCCCATCGCGTTCCATCGCACGTAAACGACGTTTTAAACCGATTTCTCGTTCTTCGTCTTGCACAGCGAGTTCTTCACACAATTCATTAAAACGCGCAGGTTTAGTACGGTTTTGCATGTGTGCTAAAATAAACTCCCGGCTAGGAACTGGGTTATCGTATTTTTCTTGTTCTCGAGTTAGAAATGGATCCTGATCAGACATTAAAGGACTTTTTGAATTGAATATGTTGTTATTTTAAACCAAAAGCGAACAATGAGACAGGAGAAGTTAAGATTAGCGCTATTTAGCGTCAATTTATTGAAAAATATAAGACACTAAAAATTTATTTTGTAATTTAAAACTTTATTATAGAGCACGCTTGGCGCGTTTAATAACACTTGGCGGCATTTTTTCTGCCAGCTGGCTTAATAAACTTGTGATCTTTTTATGTGTTTTTTTATCTGCGGTAACTGAATTAAATAACCAACGATAAGCATCTTCATAATCTCTAGGACTACCAACACCTTGGTTAAATAATGATACCAAACGCATTTGTGCATTTAAGTTACCTAAAGAAGCAGCTTCACGTAAATATATAACGGCCTGATCTAAATCTTTTTGCACAAACTTAGCTAAATGATAATAACGCCCCATTTGCTCTAATGCCTCCGGTAAACCTTGTTCTGCCGCCAAGCGCATATAATACATGCCTTGCTCTACATCACGGTCAACACACACAGCATAAGCGAGCATATCACCAAATAAAAACTGATAAGCTGGGATTTTCATTTTCATAGCGCGTGCTTCAATATCTTGAACAAGCTGGCAATTGTCTAATTTGACTCGTGTTAAATGACTATTTTTTTTAATTAAATCTAATAATTCATCTTGAGTATATATTTGCACAGCCTCAAGCGGTGCTGCGGCCTTAGCAAAAAAAGGGCTAATACATAATATAAACAAATATACTGATAATTTTTTCATAGATATAACTTTCATCATAATAGTTAATTTTAACTCAACTTAATAATAACGCGACTGTCGTAAATAACACCAGTTACAGATGACAAAACTTGAGCGACACCTAAAAAACATACAAGAATCAAACCAATTTTATAAGAACCTTAAAGTTTAGCTATAAAAAAAGCTACCCTAAGGTAGCTTTTCTTTATCATTCACCAAATATTGGCTAAAACAAAACTGCTATGCAGCTTTATTCGCCAAATGGGCTGCGAACGATCATCGTTTCTACACGATCTGGACCTGTAGAAATAATATCAACAGGAACACCTGTGATTTCTTCAATGCGCTTAATGTAATCAATTGCCGCTTTAGGTAATTGATCAACAGAAGTAGCACCTACTGTATTTTCAGTCCAACCAGGCATAGTTTCGTATACTGGTGTCACTTTCTCGTAACCTTCAGCTGCAAGAGGCGTAATATTTGAAATCGAGCCATCTTCTTGCTTGTAACCAGTACAAATGCTGATAGTTTCTAAACCATCTAATACGTCAAGTTTTGTTAAACAAAAACCTGTGATGCTATTGATTTGAACTGCACGACGCATAGCTACGGCATCAAACCAACCTGTACGACGTAAACGTCCAGTAGTTGCACCAAACTCATGACCAACATCACCTAAATGCTTACCAATTGGATCTTGCTTGTCTTCACCATCATATAATTCAGTTGGGAAAGGACCTGAGCCAACACGTGTTGTGTAGGCTTTAACAATACCAAGTACATAATCTAGGTTTAATGGACCAAAACCAGCACCAGTAGCAACGCCGCCAGCAGTAGTATTAGAAGATGTAACATACGGGTAAGTACCGTGGTCAATATCTAGAAGTGTGCCTTGAGCACCTTCAAATAAGATGCTATCACCCGCTAAACGCGTTTGATCAAGCAGCTCAGTAACATCAACAACCATCTCTTTAAGGATATCAGCAACAGCCATTGCATCATCATAAGTTTTTTGGAAGTCTACTGCTTCAACTTTATAATAATTAACCAATGTAAAGTTATGATACTCAAGAATTTCTTTTAATTTCTCAGCAAATAACTCTGGGTTGAATAAATCACCCACACGTAAACCGCGACGAGCTACTTTATCTTCATATGCTGGACCGATACCACGACCGGTTGTACCGATTGCTTTAGAGCCACGAGCTTCTTCGCGCGCTATATCTAATGCAACATGGTATGGTAAAATTAGTGGACAAGCTTCACTGATAAGCAAACGATCACGAACTGGAACGCCTCGCTTCTCAAGCATACCCATTTCTTTCATTAACGCATCAGGAGCTAGTACAACACCGTTACCAATCACACATTTTACGTTATCACGTAATACGCCTGAAGGGATTAAATGTAATACAGTTTTTTCGCCATCTATTACTAAAGTATGACCAGCATTGTGGCCACCTTGATAACGAACAACTAAAGATGCTTTATCAGTAAGTAGATCAACTATCTTACCTTTGCCTTCGTCACCCCATTGGGTGCCCAATACAACAACGTTTTTACCCATTGTAGATTCACTTTGAAAAATTAGGCGAGGATTTTAACAAAAAATATAGGTGAAGATCACCTAATTTTGCATGTTTTTACAACAAAAAGTAAAAATAAAAACACAAAAATCTTTAATTGACTGATTCTTAAGACAAATATAAATTACTCAATTTTATCAAATTCAGGTCTAATGTCTAACAAACAGAAACAAAAGCCAGCCAATCAGTATAAGTGAAATACCTATCATTCGTATACTTTTACTTGATTGATTTGATAGCTCAGCTAAATACTGCCTCCATTTATTTGGAAATAAAGCCGGCATTAAACCTTCAATCATAAGTAATAACGCTAATGCTAAGAAAACGGTATCTAAAGTCATATAAGATCTTAGTAGTCAATAATTACTATAGTTTGCATTTTTTTTTAATGATGATTAAATAAAGTCACATGATATAAAATATACAATAACTATGAAAACAATTCTTACAGCCTTATCTATTGCTGTTTTAGCTAGCGCTAATTGCTATGCAATGCAAAAAAACACCCCGTCTTTAGACTCTGTATTATCTCAAGTACATGACTGTAGCCCAACTATCACAATTCGATCTGAAGCATTAACGCCTGAATTAATAAAACAAGCGTGTATTATGCTTAGTGAAAGAGAGTCTGATTTTCACAAAACTTTTAATAGTAAAAATAAACCTGTAGCAAACGATAACAATCATAGTATGCGCGCTAATATATATGCAGATAGAGATTCTTACGTAAAACACGTTACCAAACACTTTGATGTACCATCTGATAATGGCGGTATGTATTTAGAAGGCCTACCTCATGTGAAAGGTAATCACGCCGAATTTGTGGCTTACCAAAAGAAAGGACAAATTTGGAATTTACGTCATGAATATATTCATTATTTAGATGGTCGCTTTAATATGTATGGCGATTTTTGCTCATCATTACACGATTCACATTCAGCACCTGAGTATTGCCCTAAACCAGCCCCTTTGTTACCTCACTTAGTATGGTGGAGTGAAGGTATTGCAGAATATATAGCCCAAGGTAATGATAATTCACGTGCAATTGAGAACGGTATTAAAAAATCATATAAATTAAGTGAGCTTTTTAATACCAGTTATGAAACCAATGGCGGCAGTGAGCGTGTTTATGATTGGGGCTATTTAGCAGTACGTTTTATGATGGAAAATCACAGAGATCAGATTGATAAAATGCTTACACTAACACGCAAAGGCTTTTATACACGCTATCAAGCTTTAGTAAAAGAATGGGGCACACAGTACGACACTGAGTTTACTCAATGGTTGATTAGCTTAGAGCCGAAAAAAGCAAACAGCTAAATTTCCACTATTTATTCAAAACAAAAAAACCTCACTATTAAGTGAGGTTTTTTATAATCTAAATATTAAAAGTAATTGCTTAGCTTAAGCTACTTACCTCCAACACCTTTCATAAATTTAAAGAAGTCGCTATCAGGTGCAAGCACCATTAGATCACTCTTAGAATTAAATGTAGACTTATATGCGTCTAAGCTACGTAAGAAAGTATAAAATTCAGCATCTTTAGAATATGACTCAGCATAAATTTTAGCAGCATCTGCATCACCTTCACCACGAACTGTTCTTGCGTTACGCTCTGCTTCTGCAAGCATCACTGTTACACGACGATCAACACCCGCTCTAATTGTTTCTGATTTTTCACGACCTTCCGATCTATGCTCTTTAGCAACAGCAGTACGCTCAGCACGCATACGTTGGAAAATAGAGTTACTTACTTCAGTAGGTAAGTTAATCTGTTTAACACGTACATCAAGTACTTCTATTCCTAGTTCATTGGCACTTTCAGAAACTTGAGTTAGCGCATCACGCATTAATTCACTTCGCTTTCCTGACACAATTTCTTTAATCGTTCTTGAACCGAAATTAGTTCTTAAACCATTATTTACTTTTTGTTTCAATAAAGTTTCAGCATATTGTTTATCACCACGTGCACGCAGGTAATATGCACTGAAATCTTTAATTCGCCATTTAACATATGAGTCAACAATTAAGTCTTTTTTCTCACTTGTTACAAAGCGGTCTGGTGCACCATCTAAAGTTTGAATACGTGCATCAAGTTTACGTACCTGTGTAATAAATGGTACTTTAAAATGTAAACCTGGTGGGTATACAACGGCTTGATCATCAGTGTCTTTTTTCACTTTTGAAAATTGAAGAGCGATGGCGTTCTGTCCTTCAAAAACAACAAACACTGAAGAAAAAGATAAAAATAATACAACAACAATACTAGCTAAAATAAAGTTCTTCATTCTTATCTCCCATTACCAAATCTATCAGTTGCAAAACGATCAGATGAGCTATTTACTTGGCTGTTATTGCCTCGAGAGTTACCCATTTTTTGTCTTAAGTTTTGTAGGTCACTTACTTTAGGTAAAGTAACTGTACCGCCTTGGCTATTTTGCATAATTTTATCCAGTGGTAAGTACATCATATTATTACCACCTTTGACATCAACTAATACTTTTGAAGTGCTACCTAAAACATCTTCCATCGCTTCAATATATAAACGCTGACGTGTTACATCTTTAGCCATTTGATATTCAGGAAGTAACTTATTAAAACGTGCAACTTCACCTTCCGCTTCTAACGTTACACGTTCTTTGTAACCTTCAGCTTCTTGTGTCATACGTGTTACTTGACCACGAGCTTGAGGTTCAATTTCACGCTCATAAGCTTCTGCTTCACGTACAAAACGTACTTCATCTTCTTGTGCAGCAATTGCATCATCAAATGCATCTTTTACTTCACCAGGAGGACGTGCATCTTTAAAGTTAACGTCAGTTAAAATTAAACCTAAGTTATAAGGTTCAATAATTTTTGTTAGTTCATCCCAAGTTTTTTGGCGTATTTCTTCACGACCTTTTGTCAGAATATCATCCATTGATGAATGGCCAACAACATAGCGAAGCGCACTATCTAAAGCTTGCTGTAAACTATGATCGGCATCTGTCACGCTGAAAAGATAAGCGCGTGGATCTGTTACACGATATTGCACAACAAATTCAACACTTACAACATTTTCATCTTCAGTCAGCATAAAGCCTGAAGCAGATAACGAACGAACAGCTTCGATTTCAACTGGAATAACTCTATCAATAAAAGTCATTTTCCAACGAAGACCCGGATCTGCGATTGAATGGAATTGGCCAAATCGTAAAATAATACCGCGCTCAGCCTCTTTAATAGTGTAAATACCACTTAAAGCCCAAACAACAAGTGCAATCACTAAAACAAAACCAATAGCCATACCACTTAGGTTGCTACCGCCTTTATTATTGCCACCACCATTACCGCCAAACATACCACCTAGTTTGTCGCTATATTTACGAAATACCTCATCTAAATCAGGTGGACCTTGATCGCGTCCGCCTTTATTTTTCCAAGGATCGTTGTTTTTATTACCATTGTTACCCGGCTCATTCCAGGCCATAGCACTACTCCAATGTTATATAAAATAAATAAGTTAGGTTAATACCAATTCCGATAAATATATAATCATTAACTTAATAGAATTGATCTATTTGCGTTTTAAAAGTCTAAAAATAATACAACGCTTTTTTACACCTTTGAATAAGTTAACAAATTTCTGACCGTTTTCATAATAAATCAGCTTAGCTGATCTAATTTGATTAATTCATCAATTTCGTTACCATACTCTTTTTTTAATCGATTCCAATCAATCATAGGTAATCTGATATCAAGTAACCAATTGCCTAAATCATCAAATTGCTCGTCTGTAATGCAACTCAAACGATACAAAGCACCTCTTAAAGCACCATATTTCCCTGATAATTCAAGAGTACAAGCTAAAACTTGATCCGATAATCTCTCACTAATTGCTTCAAGTAATAACTCGCAGCCAGCACCAGTTTGAGCTGATAACCATACTCGAATAGGGTTACCTTCATCATCACGATCTATACGGGGTGATAATTCTTCAACCAAATCAATTTTGTTATAAATTAATAATTGAGGTACTTCATCAGCCTCAATTTCTTTTAAAACAGCATTTACTTGTTCAATATTTTCTTGTCGCCTTTCATCCGCTACATCAATTACATGGAGCTGTAAATCAGCTTCACGTGTTTCAGTTAAGGTCGCTTTAAAAGCCGAAACTAAATCATGCGGTAAATGGCGAATAAAACCTACGGTATCGGCTAAAATAGTACTGCCAACATCTGCGATCTCTATTTTACGTAGTGTAGGATCGAGTGTTGCGAACAATTGGTCTGCAGCATATACATCAGCATTAGTCATCTGATTAAACAATGAGGACTTACCTGCATTGGTATAACCCACTAAAGATAAAGTAGGAATTTCATTACGACTACGCGCTCTGCGACCTTGATCTCGTTGCTTGGCTACTTTTTCTAAACGCTTTTGAATATTTTTAATTTTACCACGGATCAAACGTCTATCTGTTTCTAACTGCGTTTCACCTGGTCCGCGTAAACCAATCCCCCCTTTTTGTCTCTCTAGGTGAGTCCAGCCTCGGATCAAACGAGTAGAAATGTGACGTAATTGTGCTAGTTCTACTTGTAACTTACCTTCATGGGTTCGTGCACGTTGCGCAAAAATATCTAAAATTAAGGTAGTACGATCTAGCACCCTACATTGACAAACAACTTCGAGGTTTCTTTCTTGAGATGGGGTTAATACATGATTAAATATAACCACATCGGCTTGATGCATTTGAACAATCTCAGCTATCTCTTCTGCTTTACCAGTACCAACAAAAAATTTGGCATGCGGTTTTTGACGGGAGCCTTGCACTACCGCCAAAGAATTAACACCCGCAGAAGAAACTAACATTTCCAATTCATTCAGATCTTCACGATCATGCTCTTTTGGAAATTCTATATGAACTAAGACTGCCTGCTCACCGGCTTCATAACGGTCAAACAAACATTAAACTCCTAATTAAAATGTATCGCCTTCCTCTGTGTTCTCAGGTGTTTCAGAACCAGTAGGAGTCGCTTGGAAGTTAATTGCTCTTGCAGGAACAACTGTAGAAATAGCATGTTTGTAAACCATTTGGTTTACTGTATTTTCCAGAAGAATTACAAATTGGTCAAAAGATTGAACCTTACCTTGTAATTTAATGCCATTAACTAAATAAATTGATACTGGAATGCGCTCACGACGTAATGCATTCAAAAATGGGTCTTGCAATGATTGCCCCTTTGCCATTATTATTTTCCTTAGCTTTAGGTGTTATTATTAAGTAATAAAAAATCTTTAAGTATAAGATTTCATAATTTTTTTGTTAATGTTACTAGCTTAGCGAAGATATCACACGATGCAAGTTTTCTTCTGCACCTGACTCAAGCCAAGTTACATTTTCCCAGCCTCTTAACCAAGTTAATTGTCTTTTTGCTAATTGTCTTGTCGCAACTATGCCACGAAAAACCATTTCGTCGTAATCAATACCACCCTCTAAATAATCCCACATTTGGCGATAACCAACACATCTGATAGAAGGTAACTTTACATTAAGGTCCTCTCTGTTATATAAGGCCTTAACTTCTTTTTCAAACCCCTGGTCTAACATTATTTTAAATCGTTGTTCTATTCTCTGATGTAAAACGCTGCGATCTTCAGGTGCTATTGCAAATTGCAATACTTTATAAGGTAAAGCCCCAGTCTTCACATTTTGCAGTTCAGACATAGGTTTACCTGTAATGCGATATACTTCCAAAGCGCGGTTAATGCGCTGAGAGTCATTTTCACTAATTCTGCTAGCTGCCACAGGGTCTACAGAGGTTAACTCTTCATGTAGTGCAGGCCAGCCTTTTTCATTTGCTTCTATTTCAAGGTGTTTACGAATTTCAACATCAGCTTCAGGTAAGGGTGAAATCCCCTCTAATAAACTTTTGAAGTACATCATAGTACCGCCAACAAGCAATGGAATTTTCCCTTGTGCATGTAATGCTTCTATTTTATTTAAAGCATCAGTGCAAAAGTTTGCCGTTGAATAAACCTCTGATGGATCTAACATATCAATTAAATGATGCGGAGCCTGAGCAAGCTCATCAGCACTCGGCTTAGCCGTGCCAATATCCATATCTCGATATACTAGAGCTGAATCAACACTAATCACTTCAGTGTTTAAGGTTTGACATAGCTGTATCGCTAAATCTGTTTTACCCGCAGCTGTCGGGCCCATCAAAAAAATAACTGGTAAACTCAATTGCTTATTTTCCGCTATAATTGGCTTAAATATTCGGTTAAATCTATTTTAACCGCATTTTGTGAAATTAAGCGCATTAATTCTGGTTTTCTTTGAATAAAATCAATCAAACCATTATTAACATCCGTTGAAAAGTAATTTTTTGCAGTCCAATTCGATTGCCAATCCAACCAAGAACTAATATCGGAACAATTCATTTTAGATACTTCAATCAATTTATCAACAACTAAGTTAACGTCTCCTGAATAAATACACGCTGGTAACTTTTTAATCATAATAAAACTAGTCGAAAGCTGAAGGTCATAACCTAAAATATTTAACCAAGATAAACTCTCTTTAATGATGGCTAAGTCTGCTTCAGTGACATTTATCCGCACAGGCAATAATAACGGACGCCCAGTTAACCCTCCTGACTTTTCAATTTCTGCTTGCCAAAAATTAGCTAATATCGATTTTAAATGACCTAAATAAATATCATCACCTTGTTTAATAATACAAGCACCACCATTAAGTCCGATGATTTCTTTTTGCTTTATCGCGACGTGATTTTTTTGAAAGTCATCATGATCTGAAGTTGATAGTTCACTCACATTATCAAAGTGTTGTGCAGCTTGCTCGCCAATGCCTTGATAAAACGCATTTACTTTTTGTTGCTGCTGATAGCTTACATTTTCTCTAGGTGCTTGCGGTGCACGTGCTTGTTGTGAGCCGCTACCTGATGAATAACTTGAGTTTGTAGTTGGTTCAGCAGGTAAATAATCAGATAAAGAGAAAGGTACATCATCTTCATCTTGGTGCATTGGTATTGCAGGCTCACTCATTAAAACAGTTTGTTTTGCTAACTGTTTTACTGCCTGTAAAATAAAATCATGAATTAAACGTGCTTGATGAAAACGCACCTCGTGTTTAGCTGGATGCACATTAACATCAACTTGAAGTGGATCGATTTCTAAATATAAAACAAACGCAGGTACATCATAATCCGGCTGAATTTCCTCAAAAGCTTGGCGGATTGCATGCAAAATTAATTTATCTCGCATCATACGACCATTTACATAAGTATATTGCGGGTCTTTATTTAAGCCTGAAGGTAACGCCCAACCATACATTTTAAGTTTATCTTCACCTGACTCTAAATATAAAGCATGATCTAAAAAATTACGCCCTGCCACTTGAGCAACACGTTTAACTCTTTGCTCTGTGCTAGATTGTGCACGATATTGACGTACCACTTTACCATTGTGTTTTAATGTAATCCCCACATCAAAACGACTTAATGCAATGCGTTTTATTAGCTCATCAATATGATTAAATTCAGTTTTTTCAGTTCTTAAAAACTTACGTCTTGCTGGCGTATTAAAAAATAAATCAACAACTTCAATTGTTGTACCATCAGGATGTGCTGTTGGCTGTACTTTAACTGCCATATCACGACCTTCAGCATAAGCTTGCCACGCTTCATTTTGTTCTTTTGGTTTTGAGCTAAGTGTTAATCGAGAAACTGAGCTAATAGATGCGAGTGCTTCACCACGAAACCCTAAGGAGTTAATGCACTCTAAATCATCTAAGGTTTTTAACTTACTGGTTGCATGACGAGATAAAGCAAGTGCCAACTCATCTTTCTCAATACCAAAGCCATTATCACGAATTCGGATCAATTTATGTCCGCCACGGTCAATATCAATTTGAATACGTGTTGCGCCAGCATCTAAGCTGTTTTCAACTAATTCTTTAACCACTGAAGCCGGACGTTCAACTACCTCACCAGCTGCGATTTGGTTAGCTAAACGAGCTGGTAAGATTTCTATACTCATGTTATTTCACTTGTTAACTGCGAGGGATTGTTAAATTTTGACCAATAAATAAGGTATTTGATTTCAGTTTATTCGCTTGCTTAAGCTTATAAACTGTTATGCCATAACGCTGTGCCAATACACTTAAAGAGTCTCCTGATTTTACTCTATGAGATTCTGGGGTAGCCAGCTTTATTTTAGCAAAATACGAATCCTCAGGTGGGTTATTTCTAAAATGCGCTTTAATAGAAGTAAATACAGCTTTAGCTAGTTTATTTTGATGAGCAGTAGTTTTTAATAACTTTTCTTCTGCTGGATTAGATATAAAACCAGTTTCAACTAAAATAGACGGAATATCGGGAGATTTCAAAACACCTAAACTGGCATATTGAGGTGTTTTTTTATGCATTTTAGTGACTTTTTTTAGTTCTTTCTGAATCGTATACGCAACTGCCAAACCTGTTTTCATAGAATGATCCATCTTCATATCTAAAACAGCTTGCACTAAATATTTTTCATTTTGAGTATCTTTAAGCACGCTTGCCGCACCACCTAATAGATCAGAGTGTTTTTCACTGTCTTCAATCCATTTACCCGTTTCAGAGTTAGCTCTTCGTAATGATAATACCCAAACAGACGCCCCTCTAGGTTGAGGAGAAGAAAATGCATCAGCATGAATTGAAACTAAAAAATCTACTTTTTTATTTCTCGCTCTAAGCGTTCGGGTATCTACTTTTACATAGTAATCACCGGTACGAGGCATCACAGCACGCATGCCTTTTTCAGCATTAATAAGTTTGGTTAATCGTTTTGATATTTGTAATGTAATATTTTTTTCATAAGTGCCAGCAGGCCCAATAGAACCAGGATCTTCACCACCATGCCCAGCATCAACAGCAATAACAATATCTCGGTTACCGCTCATATCTCTATTTTTAGCGACAATTGTTTTTTTAGGTTTTTTATTTATGGCAAATAAATCAACTACTAATCGGTCCTTTTTAGGCCCAGTAGGTGCCAGTGAAAAAATAACAGGTTTAACCGGCTCTAAAATTTCAAACACCAGTCTTGTCCAGCCTTTTTTCTTTGGCTTACTAAAGCGTACCTTTTTTATTAATTGATGTTCTTTTGTTACTTTTGGTAAAGATACTTTTTGACTGGTATTTTTTAAATCAACTACTAAACGCAGTGGTTTTTTTAGCACAAAATAACTGTAATCAGGCTTTTCTTTTAAATCAAAAACAACACGCGTGCTTTCTGGAGATGGCCAAACACGTACGCTGGTTATTTTATTTTGCGCATAAGCATCTGTAACAGCAAATATGCTGAAAAAAATGAAACTGATAAATAGCTTTATTATTATATTTTTAAGACTATGCATTATTTGTATTTGATAGTCTATCGACTATTTCTTCGCCTTTTTGAGTTTTAGCCATAATACTAACTTTACGTTTTTGTGCAACATACTCAAGCGTCAGCTCTAAATCTGCTGCAGCTAAAAATTCAGCGCCTTTTTCAGGCCATTCGATCATGCAAATTGATTTTTCATTAAAATAGTCTCGGATCCCCATAAATTCAAGCTCTTCAGGATCAGCTAAACGATATAAATCAAAATGATAAATGCTTTGGTTTTCTAGCTCATACGGTTCAACTAAAGTATAAGTTGGACTTTTAACTTTACCGGTATGACCAAAGCCTTGAACAACACCTCGTGTGAAAGTTGTTTTTCCAGCACCTAAATCACCATGTAAATATATAATTGCGCCTTGTGTAATATTTTGCGCTAAAACACCGCCCATAGCGACCGTTGCTTGCTCGTCTTCTAATAAACAGCTAAATACCTTGCTCATTTTACACCTATGTTAACCAACTAAACGTCTAATATATGGAAATAAATCACTTGCTAACAAACCATTTATGCCATCTTTTTCAGCTAATTGCGCTGCTTTCCCATGAATAAACACTGATAAACATGTCATATCAAATACGGCTTGTTTAGTATTTTCTGAATTTTCACTTTTGAGCATTTTTACTTTTTGCGCAATAAGCGCACCGATTATACCAGATAAAACATCTCCCATCCCAGCACTTGCCATAGATGGCGAACCAGAAGTATTGATATTTAATCTATCCCCCTGACAAACGAGGGTTCCAGGACCTTTAAGTACGGTAGTCGTTTTGTATTTTTTGGCTATTTTATTTACTGTATCAAAGCGGTTTGATTCTATTTCAATGTTAGTAGATTGCAACAATCGTGCAGCCTCGCCTGCATGCGGAGTTAAAACACAGTTAAGTAACTCTAGCTCCTTTTCAGCTAAAATCGTGAGCGCATCGGCATCGATCACTTTAATTTTATCTTGATGACAAAAAAGTGTATCAAAAAGCATTTTACCCCAATCTGATTGTCCCATGCCAGGCCCAATTACAATCACAGATGCCTTTTCAATTAACGCAGCTAATTGAGTTCCATCCTCAATGCCATGTACCATAAGCTCATAACGTCCTTGTAAAACACTCGTAACATTATCAATATGGGTGGCTATGCTCACCAAGCCTGCACCACTTCTTAAACACGCCTCACCTGCTAAGCGAATTGCACCAGCCATGCCTTTATCACCGCCAATTAATAATACGTGGCCTTGCTGATTTTTATATGTCGATTGTTCGCGGTGTATTTTTTTATTTAGCATGCTTTGCTCAGATAAATAACTTACTGGAGACTGTACTGTTTTTGCAAATTCCTCATCAATGCCTAAACCTGAAAAATACAATTCACCAACATAATCTTTTACTTTTCCAGTCAGCAATCCTTTTTTGAGCCCTATAAAAGTAACCGTACTATCGGCATAAATTGCATTTTTTGATATTCCCCCTGTTGTTGCATTCACTCCGGAGGGCACATCTATACTAATGATCGGTTTGCCAGTTTGATTTATTTGATGGCAAATCCTTTTAATATTTCCTGATAACTCGCCACTCAAACCGGTCCCTAATAAAGCATCTATTATTAAATCACACTCTGAAAAATCGAGTTCCTGTTCAATTACGCCACCTACCTCACTAAATTCTAAATAAGCTTTTAATGCATCACCTTTTAATTCATCAGGCTGGCAAATACTAAATACTTTTACTTGAATATCATTTTCAATTGCTAACTTAGCAACAATATAACCATCACCACCGTTATTACCTTTGCCTGTTAATATTAAAATATTATTCGCAAAGCTATAGCGATCCCAAAGTAGCGAAAACACACTTTCTCCGGCATTTTGCATCAATTGATACATCTCAATGCCCATTTTTTTGGCTATGATAGATTCATTTGATTGAACTTGCTGCGCGCTATAGGCGATTTGTGGTAAATTAGCGGTGTATAAAACGGCCATATTTGATCATCATGAACTCTAGTAATACTGACTATTCTTTACTTTCTGACAAAATTAAGCAATGGGGCAAAGATTTAGGCTTTGCTCAAGTAGGCATTGCCGATATAGATTTAACTGAACACGAAGCGCAATTACAACGCTGGTTAGATAATAACTATCACGGTGAAATGGACTACATGGCAGCCCATGGCATGATGCGTGCGCGCCCGGATGAATTAGTTCCTGGCACTAAACGCGTGATAACAGTACGCATGAATTACTTACCCCCTGACGCCAGTTTTGCCCAAAATTTAAAAAAAACAGATAAAGCCTATATCAGTCGCTATGCATTAGGGCGTGATTACCATAAATTAATGCGCAATAAGCTCAAGAAATTGGGTCAAAGAATAGAACAAGAATTAAAAGACTTAGACCAAGGTGAACTTTCTTTTCGACCTTTTGTTGATTCTGCACCTGTACTAGAAAGGCAATTAGCAGATAAAGCAGGACTCGGCTGGACTGGAAAGCATAGCTTAATCATTAATAAAGAAGCGGGATCTTGGTTTTTCTTAGGCGAATTATTTGTTGATATCCCCCTACCTGTCGATAAACCTGTCGAAGAACAATGCGGTAGTTGTGTTGCCTGTATTAAGCTTTGCCCTACAAACGCCATTGTTGAACCTTACGTAGTTGATGCTAAACGCTGTATTTCTTATTTAACCATAGAGTTAAAAGGCGCGATCCCTGAAGAGTTTAGACCTTTACTAGGTAATAGGATTTACGGTTGTGATGATTGCCAATTAATTTGCCCATGGAATAGATATGGACAAATTACAGATGAAAAAGATTTTCACCCCAGAACGCAACTTAAAGATAAAGACCTAATTGAACTCTACTTATGGGATGAAACTACTTTCTTAAAAAACACAGAAGGCAGCCCTATAAGACGTATAGGCCATGAACGCTGGTTGCGAAATATATCCGTCGCCTTAGGTAACGCTGATTTTAATGAAGATATAATCGTAGTTTTACAACAACGCTTAGTTGAGGTAACTGAATTAGTTGCCACTCATATTAATTGGGCACTTGATCAGCAACGGCTAAAAAAGCCTGAAAACAAAAAAACGCAACGCTTGATTAAAGCGATCGAGAAAGGGTTGCCAAGAGATGCTTAGGTTTTAGGTTTTAGGTTTTAGGTTTTAGGTTTTAGGTTTTAGGTTTTAGGTTTTAGGTTT
>NZ_JAHKQC010000004.1:0-148 GCF_018860845.1 Pseudoalteromonas sp. C2R02
TTTTAGGTTTTAGGTTTTAGATTTTATGAATATCAATTAAATTAACAACGAACTCAGCCCCAGCCATTCCCGAGTGTTTTTATCGAGAATCCCATCACTTAAATTTAAACTGATACAAAACTAAAACAAGATCTCCGATAAAACACCT
>NZ_JAHKQC010000004.1:295-102770 GCF_018860845.1 Pseudoalteromonas sp. C2R02
AGATCTCCGATAAAACACCTCGGAGATGACATATGAAAACACTGAGTTCATGCTCTTTTGAGATAATAGCCTTATATTCAAATTTCAAATCTAGCGCCTAGTCCCTCAAACCTAGTCCAAAATATGCGAAAGATCATCTTCTATTTCAAAAAAAGCACTTTTAACATCGGTTAGTAAATCTTCCCGAGCGACTGATTTTTGAATTGTTGTATCTACTTTTTTGAAAATATAAAGCTCTTGATCTTCATCTAGACCCATATAAGGAATGCGGTTTTCAAATTCCTCTTGTAGTTCTCTAAAAATCGCTTCGTTCATTTCATGGCTTAAATTAAGTACACACACTAACTCTTCAAAGCGAGATTTTACCAAAGCAAAAGCGCGTTTTAGTTGCATTTTTTGGTACTTTAAAACCCTAGCGGTTAAAATTGCATTTAATTGTTGCTCGGTAACACTGACAATAAAACAGATATGATCTCGGATCCGACCTAATTTTTCAGGATCATCTAACGGCATATTGAGTATTAATAGGCTGATAGTGGGGTAATTAACTAATATCCTGGGGCTAAATTCATATAAACGCCCTTTGTTTTTAAGTAATTCAAAAAGCTCTATGACCATAGGTGAACATATACCTTCTGAACTAAAGTGAGAAACTTCTTTATCAACTAAAAAAGCACTACATGTTTTTAAACCAAAACTCTTTAAGCATTGGCTCAATGCACTTGCCAACTCTTTTGGTTCATCAATCGTACCTATATTTTCAATATATTGAACAATCGTACCCATTTCACTTGATAATGACATGGCATTAAAAGCCGCAGAAGTGGCGTCTTCAACTTGCTGCTCTAATATTTCACGATTTTCAATCACCTTAAATAGGCTTGATAATTTTGATTGTAATTCTTTATTGCCAAAAGGTTTTACAATATAGTCCTCTGCTCCGACATCGTAACCTGCAATACGCTCCTCAACAGTGCCTCTCGCTGATACAAACATCACTACAATTTCTGAAGTTGCGGGGTTTTCTTTTAATTTTCGGCAAACTTCATAACCATCCATATTCGGCATACTTACATCAAGCAATATTACTCGCGGTTTAAATTCCTCTGCTATTTTTAAGCATTCAGGACCGCTATTAACGCAGTGTAGTTGATAGTCGTCTTCGAGAATTTCTTCAATTATCTCTAAATTATACGGCTCATCATCTACAGCTAAAATTCTATTCTGGACCATTATTCCTCCCTAAATAATCTATACAGTTCAATACCTTATTTGTGACAGTCACAGATAATAAGATACTAATCTAAAACAAGCATAGTTAAGCTTATTTACTTTCTCCAGTTTTCAGTTGAATGTACCCAATTCATCTTGCTTTAGGCAAAACAATGATAACGGAGGCTCCTTGTGTAATATTATTTTGCGCATTAATCGTACCTTGATGGCAATCAATTAATTCTCTACATATTGCCAAACCCAAACCTGTACCACCAGCACCTTTATTGGTTTTACTACTTTGTGAAAACTTACTAAAAATAAGCTCTAACTCATCTTCAGGTATCCCTATCCCCTGATCTTCTACTTTAATTTCTACATTACCTTTACTATCAAAAACATTGATCTGTATTTCGCTATTATCAGGACTAAATTTAATGGCATTTGAAATAATATTTTTGAGTACCTGTGATATCTGATCCCTATCACAATTTAGCATTACCTGAGATAAATTAGCCTCTAGGCCAACCTTGATATTTCGTTCTAGCGCAAAACCAGAAATATCATCAATACTGGTTTTTATAATCGGTAAAAGATCATGCTCTTCAGGATAAAATGGAAATTTACCGACATCTAATTTAGAAAGATCTAATAAGTTATTTAATAAAGTTAATAATCTATGACCACTGCTTTCAATTCGTGACAAATACTTTTTCATTTTATCAATGGGGATCGGCTGTAATTCTAATTTATCTAAGCCAAAGCGAGAAAAACTCAATATTGAGTGCATAGGTGTTCTTAATTCATGGGACATATTCGCTAAGAAGTCTGATTTACTCAGATTAGCCTGCTCAGCTTGATCTTTTGCAAGTTCCAACTCTGAAGTACGATCTTTCACTTTTTGCTCTAACATATCTTTGGTTTCTTTGAGCAGCTCTTCTTTATGCTTTAAGTGCGATACATTTTTTAAAATAGCCGCAAAAGCAATTTCGCCATGAAAATCTATTTCAGAAAACGATCCAGCTAAAGGGATCTTTAAACCATCTTTTAATAAAACTTGTAGCTCACAGCTGAACTGCTTATTGCTTCCAGCCTGAAAAATAGCAGTTTTAACTTCTTCAGCAGACTCAATATCTATCAACGAATAAATAGAGCTACCCACTAAATCTTTATTTGAAGCTGAAAATAGATAAGCACATGAATCATTAGCTTCTAAAATATTACCTGACTGCTCAAACAGTACGATGCCATCAGGGGTGTTTTTATATATCACCCTAAGTAAGCTATCTTTTTCGATTAACGCATCAACCGTATCTTGAAGCCGTTCGACTAGCTCTAAATTATTACGTTTTAATAATTCTGTTTGCCATACTTTATGCAAGGCTTGCAACAATACACTTTCATTAAGTGGTTTTTCTAAAACATCCTCAACACCAATACGTATCGCTTCTATCAGTGCACTCTGATGTGGTTTTGAAGTAACCAATAAGCAACGACAATCTGAGTTAATTACCTTTAGCTGTCTAAAAACATCAATTCCGGTGCATTTGGCCATATTAAAATCAGATATTAATAAATCAAACTTTCGATTTTTAGCTAATTCAATAACCTCTTTAATCTCAGATGCTGTTGTCACATCTAAATGGGCCCCTTTAAGGCTTTTTTCTAGTTTTTCTAACCGCTGAATATCATCATCAACTAACAGTACCTTAGGCAGTAATATTTCGGCCTCTGCACTATTAATTCTTAACTCTTCCTCTAAAATACCTATAATTTCCTTATTATCAAAAAATGGATAAATCATTTGGGAAGAAGGTAAAAGTTGATGCAATTCAGCAAAAGTGGAGGAAATTTTTGCATCTTGTGAGTGAGGTGCAACAAGCAAAAAGGGGATTTCTTTAAAATTATTTTTTAATTCCTGCACTAAAGAAAGTGGAATTCCGTGAACCACAACTATCATATCAAAATGATCGTTTATCAAATCATTTTTAGGCACATCTTCTATTTCTAAAAAATGATTTAATAAAGTTTCACAGCCCACTAACTCTAGCAATACCTTGACCCGCATTGCTAATACACTGCTATTATCGACGATCAAAATCCGTTTTAACATGATCTAAATATTGCTCTTTTCTTTTATTGCATTCTAATAGAGTAGCGTGTTTTTGTTTGTCATTCATTGTATTCCACGACAAAATCTCATCTAAGTGCCTAAAGCATCCCAAACAAATATCAATTTCCGACAGGCAACAGTTGCCAACGCATGGATTATCTTTGGCCATATAAAAACCAAATAAAAGGATGTATTTTTAAGTATAGAGTGATTTTAGAAAAGAAGATAAATGGCGCACCCTGCAGGATTCGAACCTGCGGCCTTCGCCTCCGGAGGGCGACGCTCTATCCAGCTGAGCTAAGGGTGCATTTTATAAATTACAGTAAAATATTTTTTATCATACCTAAGTACTGTAGAGGGTTACAGGCGTATAATAAAGCCAACCAAAGTTAAATGCCAGCTTATTGATTCTATTTGCTTAATAATTCCACTATACTTTTTGCCGTTAGTAAGCTTTACTTAAAATAGTCTGATTTATGAATTGGCTAATTATAAAACTAGGAGAGATAAATGGCATTAATGACAATACTAGAAGTTGCCGATTTTTTAGGCGTCAAAGAAGAACGTGTAAAACGCTTAGAACGAGAGCATTTATTAATTGCAAAAGAAAATAATGATGCAGGAGATCCTCTTTTTGATGATGGTGATGTACAAAAATATAAAGAGCTCGCTGAGCGTATTGGTGGCCTTTAATTATATAGCAAACCCCTGCATAAAAGCCTACTTGCTTTTAAATTCACTTTGATTCAATTGTGATAAAGCAAGTATGGCTGCCTCATCAAACCCACGCTTTATATACCAAAAATAACATAATGCATTATAAATAAAGCTAAATATATCTAGCTTGTTTTTTGCTAACTCACGATTAATCGTTAAGTTACCTTGCTGACAATATAAATTCACTAACTGTGATTTTTGCTGTTCATAAAATTGATAACTTGACGCTATCGCAGCTAAATCAAAAAATACATCGTTAGTTTGTGCATACTCAAAATCAATTATCACAAACCTGTTGCCTTCATTTATAATATTGTTCTTTATTAAATCGTTATGACAAAAACCTAAAGTTTTTGGTAACTGGCTCACTAAAGATAAAGCTAAGTTAATTTTATGCTCAAATGTTTTATATTCGTTTAACTGTTTATAAGGTGAAAAGTGTGCGGCTAAATCCAAACAAGCAGAGCCTGTTGGGAATTGATGTAAATGAATTAATGATTCAACAATTGTTGTGATAGATATGTTATCTACAACCTCACCAGGGGCGTAATCAAATAAAGCTGTATTGTTTATTTTATTAAAACCGTATACCTGTGGCGCAATATCTTTTTTTGCTAATTGCTTTTGCGCAAGTAACTGTGCTATAGGTAATGCATTACGGTAACACTTTAATAAATAATGTTGTTGCTCAGTAATAATATGATAATTAATATTACTGAGCCCAGTAGGTAAAAATGTTGCTTTAAGGATTTTTTCATCAGGTTTAAAGTGATAAAAAAAGTCTGATACCTCTTCCATTAAACTGCGTTTTTCATATCTTGATTATCGGTTATATCAAGTCTGTTTTTTTCATATTCTTGATACCAAGTACTAAAACCCCATGCTGCCATTATGGTATAACAAATGAACAGTACAACAGTTGGATAATAGCCTTTTTCAACATATAAATATATTGAAGCGCCATCAATTACAATCCAGTATAACCAGTTTTCAAGCACCTTTTGAGTGACTAAATAAGTTGTGACTGCTGCAAAACAGGTCGTAAAACTATCTAAGTAGGCAAAATCAGCATGAGTATAATTAGACATTATATAACCGACTGCAATTGAAACTAAAGTGGTTATAGCAATGATTTTAAGATGTCGTTTAAAACCCCAAGATTGAATAGACACTTCCATTTTTTCTATTAAATCAGGTCCTTTATTATGCTTATGCCATGCAGTCCAACCATAAACAGCCATGCCCATGTAATACACATTTAATAGTGACTCCATTAGCAAAGCACCATTAAAAAACAAAATGGTATAAATAAAAGTACTAAAGAATGCTGCAGGCCAACACCACAAGCTTTCTTTTACCGCTAACAAAAGATAAGCGATGGAAAACACAACAGCGATATACTCCCAATGAGACATAGCAGTAAAGCCAGATAAAGTATCAGTGATAACTTGTGTCCAGTTTAAATCACTCATTCTGGAGATAAATCGCCATTAATAAATTTACATACAAATATTGCTTTACCAAAAGTTTCATAAGACTTTTTAATTTCTTGGTTTAATACACTCATAACTAAATCATAATCACCAAAAATCTGAGTCGACATGGTATTAGTAATCACTTTTAAACCCTCATGCGCATTTAATCTATCGATGAAGTCTTTAATAAACGGAATGTAATCTTGATTTAATGGGTATTTGCTAATTTCTACAGAAAGTTCCATATATTATCCTTAGTAAACTGTAGATTCATATTTGAATCTACAGTTTGATTAAACTAATTAATTAAAAGTTATAGTTAAAGCTTACGCCAGCAACCATAGGTTCGCCGTATTGCACATAAGTATGTGTTTCGTAACCATCTTGTGGATCATTACCAAATTCAAAGCCACGTACCGCATACTCTTCATCAAATAAGTTACGTGCCCATGCGCTTAGTTCCCAATCATCTTGAGAATAGGCCATTTTTGCATTCACTAAGTTAACGCTTGGAGCTTTTGAATCATGACCATCTGAAAAGTAATAATCATCTTTACCTTCAATGCCTACACTCATGTATATCGCATCAGTGGCATCAAATTTAGCATTAACAGAATATTGATATCTAGGCGCTTGCGCTTGTTCACGACCATCTTGATCAACACCAGATGAAGTTACATAATCATTAATTTCTGATTCTAAGTAGCCAAAACTACCATTTAAGCTAATACGATCAGTTAGTTGGTAAGAACCATCGATCTCTAAGCCATAGTTAGTACCACTACTTCCGTTAGCATAAAAACCAGTGAACTGCTCTTGCCCGCCATCTGTTTCTTTAATATTCCAATCTTTTAATTGAATATTATCGCGATACATATAAAAAGCGGTAACACGAAGTAGTAATCTGTTATCAGCCGATGAGCCTCTTACTCCAAACTCAGCGTTGTATAAGTACTCTGGCTCAAATGTTGTATGGTTTTTAAAGAATTCGTGATCTTCTCCTATTCCACCATCTTTTGCTTTGGCTAATGCTTCACCATTCACGCCACCAGCCTTATAACCACGAGATAAACTAGTGTAAATCATAGTACGAGGTATCACTTGATACTCTAATGCGACTTTACCACCAAACATAGTATCTGATGTGCTTTCTACTATGGCATTATTATCGCTATAATCCCCGTCATTTTGCTCTACACGAAGACCTGTAATTAAAGTGGTTTTATCATTAATTTGGGTCTCTACTTGGCCAAATAACGCTACATTTTGTGTATCGTAAACAGAAGTAAATTCATCTTCGGCATATAAATCCCAGTTGAAAAAGTTTCTAGTTAAGTCCACATCTCTGCTTTGATAATAAAGACCTGTGATCCAATCTCCTTGTTTACCTGACACAGATAACTCGGCGCTGCGGTCTTCACGATCTCTATAATATGCATCTTTTGAGCTATAACCCCAATCATGTAAGCCAGCAGAACATAGCTCAGGCTTATTTGGATCCTTACAAACCCAATCTTCATCGTAACTATACAATAGCTCAGAACTAATACCTGATACATTAAAAGCCACATCTGCACTATCAAAACCCTTAAAAGTATTTGCCAAACCTATGGCTAAACTTTCTTGATCATCTTGTCCTGGTTCATCAGCCACACTAGTACGACTATTATCTAACGTAAAACCATCATAGCCGTTATCAATATCAATGTAGTGAACGGTTAATTCAGAGTGCAATGATGCAGTTACTTGGCTATCAAGTTTAAAACGACTTACAACTTCATCTCTGCCTTGTGTATCATCTCGCTCTAAATAAGCATTTTCGACAAAACCATCTGATTTAGATTTATATGCACTAAATCTAAATGCAGTATCTTCAGTAATACCAGTACCAAAGGCGAAACCTGCATCTTTACTGTTGTAATTTCCTGCACCCACTTTAAAGTTAAAATTGGTATCAGTTGACGCTTTTGCTGTTTCAATATGTATCATGCCAGCCAATGCATCTGCACCAAAACGTGTACCTTGTGGGCCACGATAAATATCAACTTGTTCAGTATCAAATAACAGTGCTGCACCACCTAAACCAGAATAATTAATGCCATCAATAACTACGCCAACCGAAGGGTTGATAGGGTCAACAAATTGTGAGCGTAAACCCACACCACGAATTTGCATAAAACGGCCACGAGAAGCACCCGCAGTAAAGTTTACATTAGCTGCACCATTTAAAATTTCATCTAACGCTGTAGCGCCACGTAAATCAATATCATCTTTAGAAAATACTGACGCACTAGCGCTTAAAGTTTGAATGCTTTCTTTTTTAAAATCACCTGAAACCAGAATACGCTCAATATCAGCTTCATTTTCTATTGCAAGAGCAGGCGTTAATATCGCCTGTGAAACTGCCAAGGCAAGTATTGATGTAGATGTTTTAAATTTGAATTTCATGATGAAGTTTATTCCATTATTGTCTGAAGCGCGATGCGCGTTATTTTATGTCAAAGATACTGATTTAAACAGTAAAAATGTGTAGTAGATTTAATAAAGACTAAAGTGGCTTTATTGGCAAATATTACAATCAGGGTTTGCTGAAAATGTTATTTTTTGTTGCCCAAAAGTCATTGCATCAAAACTTATAAACTGATTTAAATGCATATGACCTAAAATATAGTTTAAGGCCAGCGTCGCTTGCATAGAACCCATTACACCTAATAACGGACTCACTACTCCTGAGTTTTCGCAGTTAAGTGCTGCTTGCTGCTCTGATGGTTCAAATATGCATTGGTAACAGCCATTACCTTGTTGGCGATTATCAAAAGCCATCAACTGACCTTTTGTTGCTATGGCAGCCGCTGAAATTAAAACCTTTTGCAAATTAACGCAGTCGCGATTTATCAAATATCGCGTTTCAAAGTTATCAGAGCAGTCAAGTATAATATCTGCGTTGCTGATCAGACTTTTAGCATTATCAGCTGAAAGCTGTTCGTTAACAGTATTAATGATTATTTCATTATTTAAGCTAGCTAAACTTTTTTTAGCAGCCTGTGTTTTAGCTTGTCCTAAGTGATTAATCTTATATAAAATTTGCCTTTGCAGATTAGTAAGTTCTACTTTATCGGCATCAACTAAGGTGATTTCACCTATACCCGAAGCAACCAAATACAAAGCCGCTGGGCAGCCTAAACCACCCACGCCAATGATCAATACCTTAGCTTGTTTTAATTTTTGTTGGCCGTCAAAACCAACCTCTTTAAGCATAAGTTGACGGCTGTAACGAACTTTCTCTTTATCACTTAGCGGCGTATTACTCACAATTAATTTCCGCTTGTAGCTTTTCAATTGCCAGTGCTGGATCGTCTGATTCTGTGATAGCACGTACTACAGCAACACTGCCTACGCCTGTTTGGGCAACTTCATTAGCACGCGATAAATCAATACCACCTATCGCTACCGTAGGGTAAGATTTCATTAACGGCACAAAGTGTTTTAGCTTTTCTAAACCTTGAATTTGACCTGTCATATCTTTGGTTGTTGTTGGGTAAATAGCACCAAATGCTAAATAACTAGGTTTATAGTTATCTGCTCTGAGCATTTCATAAAAACCATGAGTCGATAAACCTAAACGCAGATCTGCCATTTTTATTGCCGCTAAATCTGCTAAATATAAATCTTCTTGCCCTAAATGCACGCCGTAAGCTTTATGTTTTATCGCTAATTGCCAATGATCGTTAATATATACATTTGCTTTATATTTATGACCTAAAGCAACTGCTTGGGCTACTTTAGACTCCAACTCTGGGTCTAATTTATCTTTAATACGTAATTGAATGGTTTTAATGCCATTTACTAAACAAGTTTCAAGCCAAGACACAGTATCTACAACTGGGTATAAACCTAATTCTAAGCTATCACATTTAGCAAATTCCATAGCCGGTGGGTGTGCTGAGATAGGGTCTAAATCTAACTCTAAACCTAAATAACTATCTGGTTCTATCACTTGGGGAAAATCAGCTTTATTTTCAGGAAATCCACAATGGGCAACCGGACCAATACCTTCACCAAATCGTTTAGCCGCTTTTAAACCTTGATTAATATAAGCTTTAGCTAAAATAAAAGCGTCTTTTAATGGGTATTCTTTTGCTAAACATGCAGCCATTGCTGATGCAAAACTACACCCTGTGCCATGACTATGAGGCACAGCCAAAGTTTTATTACCTAACCAATATTCCGTACTCAAATCATCACTTGATTGGCAATAATCAATACAATAACCTTGCGGATAATCCCAGTGACCCCCTTTAAGTACCACAGATTGAATACCCATTTTAAAAAATGTCACTGCTGCGTCTCTTATTGCGCTAGGGCCAATTAAATACACCCCAGTTAAAGTTTGTGTCTCTCTTGTATTTGGCGTTAAAACATCAATTAAAGGCAGTAAATGCTCTTTTAACGCAGGTATAACATCATCTTCAGTTAAGTTTTCACCGCTTGATGCCACAACAACAGGATCGTAAATAACAACAGGCTTGCATGACCAAGTATTTTTATATTCTTGAATTTTTTGCGCTATAAACTTGATTTGCTCTTCATTTGCTAACATGCCAATTTTTATAACCGCTGCAGGCATATCTTGTTCTAAGGCTTTAAGTTGTGATGCAATCACATCAACTGCAACAGGGTTGATAGCTTCAAGCCCCATACTATTTTGTGCAGTTAACGCCGTTACAACAGTACAAGTATGAATCCCAAAACTTTGCATTGCTTTTACATCAGCTTGAATTCCTGCACCACCGCCAGAATCAGAACCCGCAATAGTCCAAACTACCTTATTCATTTACAACCTCTTAAAAATTTTTGTCAGTGAGTGCAGCTTCAATAAACATTTATAAAACACAATAAACGCGGTTTATGATTTAAACCTGTTCATGCCAAAAAGGCGTGCCTAGAGTAGGTGTAGAAGCATGAGCTGTTTGCCTTTGTGGCATTATACCCGCTAAATATCCTTGGCTGCCGGCTTCAATTGCATTCGCAAAAGCACGCGCCATTAAAACAGGATCATCAGCTAAAGCCACTGCACTATTTAATAATACGCCATCATAACCCATTTCCATGGCAATACAGGCATCTGATGGTTTACCAATTCCCGCATCTAAAATTAAAGTCGCATCAGGTAGGCGCATTCTTATAGTTTCTAGGTTATATGGATTCATCAATCCTTTGCCTGTACCGATAGGTGATGCCCAAGGCATAATCACTTCACAGCCTAAATCGTATAATCGTTGGCAAATCACTAAATCATCAGTGCAATAAGGTAATACTTTAAATCCTTCGGCAATCAATTGCTCTGCAGACTTTAACAGCTCAATTGGATCAGGTTGTAGGTTATAATCATCACCAATAACTTCTAACTTAATCCAATCAGTATTAAATATTTCTCGGCTCATTTGCGCTAATGTAAATACTTCATCCGCTGATTTACACCCAGCAGTATTAGGCAATAACTTTAAACCCATATTTTGAATATGCTGCCATATTTGAGCACCACTTTGCTCTGATGGATTTTGACGTTTTAATGATAATGTTATTACTTCAGAACCACTTGCTAGTACTGCTTTACTCATTATTTCTGGAGATGGATATAAAGCACTGCCAATTAATAAACGGTTTGTGAGTTCTTCACCATAAATAGACCAGGTCATATTAGCCCCCTGTTATTTGAAATAGTGAGACATTTATGTCGTTTATATAGCAAATCATATTAGCCCCCAGCTATAGGCGACATAATATCTATCTTGTCACCTGCATTTAAAGTTGTTGTAGCGTAATTACCTTTTGCAATAAATTGCGCATTTAGCGCCACTGCAAAGCTACCTGCGATACTTTTATTTTGACTATATTCGGTTAAAACATCAGCTAAACAAGCCGATTCATTCACTGTTTGTTCTTGCGAATTAATTAATATATTCATGCTAACTCACTTGTTTAATAAGTGGATTTTCTTGACTCAAATTTAAAGATCTTGATGAAAATTGCTCTGATACTGCAACTAATGCTTGCTGCAATACAACAGGTGCTAATAAAAATCCATGACGATACAAACCGTTTATACGTATTAAGCCACTTTGATTATAAACTGCAGGGCTATTATCAGATAACGCAGGTCGACAAGCGGATACTTGCTCTTTAATTTCTGCTTCAGCAAAGCCTGGATGAACACTATAAGCTGCTGATAATAGTTCTAAAGCTGAACGCACCGTCATAGGCCCCGTATTGTCTGATTCAATTTCAGTTGCGCCAACCACATAGTGATTATTTGGTTTTGGTGCGATATATAAATGATAATGTGGATGCATTAATCTTACAGGCCTAGTGATATTTACTTCAGGTGCAAATAACTGAAATAACTCCCCCCGCACAGCTCTTAAATTTTTAAGATCATCCGTTGCGCCAACGCCCCTACAATCAATCACTAAATCAGCTGAAATGTGCTTGTCATTACAAACAATTTTACCTTTTGAAAGGTGAGTAATCTTGCTATTTAGATACCAATTTATACCCTCAACGTCTAATTGATGGGTTAAAGCTGACATCAGTTTTCGATTACCTAACTGACCTTCTTCAGGTAAATAAATAGCTGAGTTAAAACGACGTGCTATTTCGGGTTCAAGTTCAGCAAGTTGGTTGCGATTTAATTTTCGCATATCACATTGTGACCAATGTGTTTGAATATGACGCACAAAACGCTGCATATCTCCGACATCTTGCGTATGAGATACAACTAAAGAGCCTTGTTGTTGGTAAAAGGTGTATTCATCTAAAGTAGCCAATATATCTGGCCACATTGAGATCCCTTGCATGCCCATTTTGACTATTTCAGGCTCAGCGATAAGTGATTCACTATAAGGCGTTAACATGCCACCAGCTGCACGAGCTGCACTACCTGTACCTTTTTTATCAGCCTTATCGTATAAATGAATATCATGACCTTGGCGGCCTAAATATAAAGCCATTAGTCGGCCAATTAAGCCACTACCCACTATGATAATTTTATTTTTTTTCATATAAAGTCTGTAGACGGGGCTTTTGCCGCGTTCACACAATGAAGAAATGCGGGACTAAAGCCCCGCTACAAAAACCAAATTACACTGGCTGGTAAATTTCAGCACCCGCATTTTTGAACTCTGCCGATTTAGCTTTCATCTCAGCTTCAACATCAATCATTTGGATTTCGATAGGTTCACCTAATTTATTAGGATCCATGCCTTTATCTTCAAGATCTTTGGCATAATCACGCACTTCTTGTGAGATTTTCATTGAACAGAACTTTGGACCACACATAGAACAGAAATGTGCCACTTTACCTGATTCTTGTGGAATTGTTTCATCATGATATTCACGTGCACGCTCAGGATCTAAACCTATATTAAATTGATCGTACCAACGGAATTCAAAACGTGCTTTAGACATGGCATTATCACGAATTTGAGCACCCGGATGACCTTTCGCTAAATCAGCCGCATGAGCAGCTATTTTATAAGTGATTAAACCTTCTTTTACGTCTTCCTTTTTAGGTAAACCTAAATGCTCTTTTGGCGTTACATAACATAACATCGCACAGCCATACCAAGCGATTTGGGCGGCACCGATACCAGATGTAATATGATCATAACCTGGTGCAATATCAGTTGTAAGCGGACCTAAGGTATAAAAAGGCGCTTCATCACAATGCTTAAGCTGCTCTTCCATATTTTCTTTGATCATATGCATTGGCACATGACCCGGACCTTCAATAAATACTTGAACGTCATGTTTCCAAGCAATTTTAGTTAATTCACCTAAAGTACGTAATTCAGAGAATTGCGCTTCATCATTAGCATCATATACAGAACCTGGACGTAGACCATCACCTAGAGAGAAAGTCACATCGTATTGCTTTAATATTTCACAGATCTCTTCAAAGTGCGTATATAAAAAGTTTTCTTTATGGTGTGCTAAACACCATTTAGCCATGATAGAACCACCACGAGATACAATACCCGTTAAACGCTTTGCAGTCATAGGTACATAACGTAATAATACGCCGGCATGAATTGTAAAGTAATCTACGCCTTGCTCAGCCTGCTCTATTAACGTGTCGCGGAAAATTTCCCACGTTAAATCTTCAGCAACCCCATTTACTTTTTCAAGCGCTTGATAGATAGGTACTGTTCCAATTGGCACTGGCGAATTACGTACAATCCACTCACGTGTTTCATGAATATAACGACCAGTAGATAAATCCATTACTGTATCTGCACCCCAACGAGTAGACCATACTAGTTTTTCAACTTCTTCTTCAATTGAAGAGCCAACTGATGAATTACCAATATTAGCGTTCACTTTAACTAAAAAGTTACGACCTACAATCATAGGTTCTGATTCTGGGTGATTAATATTATTAGGTAAAATAGCACGACCGCGGGCGATTTCGTCACGTACAAACTCAGGCGTAATAAAATCAGGAATACTGGCACCAAAAGACTCGCCTTTATGTTGCTCAGCTAATATTTCGTCACGAATTTCTTTACGACCCATATTTTCACGGATCGCAACATATTCCATTTCAGGTGTGATAATACCTTGGCGAGCATAATGCATTTGCGTCACATTTTTACCTTTCTTACCACGACGAATTTTTGGTAAGTGGTCAAAACGAATATGATCTAAACCTTCATCAGCCATACGCTGTTGTGAAAACTGTGAAGTCACAGATTCTAATAATTCAGTATCATCACGCCCCTCAATCCATTGCTCTCTGTATTTTGGCAAACCTTTACGCACATCTAAAACAAAACCTTCATCCGTATACGGACCTGATGTATCGTACACTAAAACCGGATCATTTTTTTCTACGACAGGGTTATCTTCTGGGCCACTGATATAAGTATCAGTAAGTGTAATTTCACGTATACCTACGCGAACACCTTCCATTTCACCTTCAACATAGATTTTTTCTGAACTTGGAAAAGGCTGACCCGTTAAATTATAAATATAATCTGACGCGGATTGTCGTTCTTCACGACGTGACGGTTTATTTTTAATTGCTGACATGACTAACCTCATTGCTATTAATGACGGCTTGTCAGGAGAGTACCAAATGGCACAAGTGAACTGTAAGTATTAAGACAAGATAATGCACTCAGTACATTGCCCTTTTGGTGTGTTTTCACCCATTATTGCATTTTATACAATAGGGAGAAAACAGCCCCATTGTAATTGGGCGCTTGTTTCCTACGTAGATATTAATCTATTCAGGTTCACGGATCCCGCTAATGCGATCTCAGCTCAACATATACAAAATGTATATTAGAGCACTCCGACAAGTAACTAGTGGGGAGCTTACTTATATTCAGATTGTATGGCAAGTAATACCGATATAACAAAATGAACATTTTTATAAACTTTTTATGATAATTAGCATCCAACAATTAACAAACAAGACTTTGTATATTTGCTATTATTAAGTAATTAGCATGTATATTAACTAATATTGAGTATTTTCATGAAACTATCTGCATTTTTAGCTAGCGTTTGCATTTTATTTACTAGCGGTTGCCAAATGACAAAAACAATTAAAGAAAGTGAATTAAAACATCATAATTTTAAATTAAATACAATTGACAGTAAGCCAGTTGAATCAATACAAGTGATCAATATAGAGTTTATTGAAGCCATGCGTGTAAATGGCTTTGCTGGCTGTAACCGATTTTTTGGTCAAGCTATGCTAGAAGAAGGCAAATTTAAAATAGATAAAATAGGCATGACTCGCAAGTCATGTGGTAATGATATCAATAAAATTGAAAGTGAGTTAATTGATACGTTATCAAATTGGTCTGAAGTGACAATGAAAGATCAAATGCTCACGTTAAAAGGTAAGCACCAGTTAAACTTTAAAATGACTAGCGATCTAAATAAAATAATGAGCAAATAATAATATTACAGCTATTTTGTAAGGCTTGTATGCAGGATTGATAGGTTGAATATCACACTTCAACCTATCAATAATTTTATCTATTTTGTTGGAAAAACCGAATCTATATAATCAGGTAAAAATGGACGACCACGTTCATTTAAAGCAGTACCAGTAATAAATGCATCAATCGCCACTTTTTCATCTTTTAATCTGACTATTTTTTGCCTAAAACCAAATCGGGTTTTAGAAATACGCTCAGGCACAATTTCTACATAAAACTCATCGCCCGGAACTAAAGATGATTTAAAATCAATTTCACTACGAATAACTACTAAATTAATTTTATCAGCAGCCAGCTGAGCAAAATCAATATTATTAGCAGCTAAAAATTCATGACGCGCATGCTCTAAATAATTAAAATATACGCCATTGTTCACGATACCTTGTAAGTCACACTCATAGTCACGTACTTTTAATTCAATTCTAAACGTCATTGATAGCCTCATAGTTAAATTTAATGCACCTATTTGCATAATGAGCACTAGTATGCGTATAAATTAATACGCAGCTAACATAAGCGGCACTTCAATAATTTATATAGTGTTCAGCATTAGGTTTATTAATTGTTTACTCACCTAAGATTGATGATAGGTGAATTTATTTCGCAGTAATCTAACAAAAAACAACCTTAAATCATAAATAAAGTGTGTTTTTATCGATTACTTTGTATTAAAAAAGCGCTAACTGACCACAAAATCATCACTCAAACTAAAATCTGATAAAAATACACTTGAAGGTGATGACAACAGGAAAAAAAACTCATATACTTCAACCCGCTTCAAATATCACAGTGCTGATATTTAGCAAGCTTTAAAAAGTGGCCCTTTAGCTCAGTTGGTTAGAGCATACGACTCATAATCGTCAGGTCCCCTGTTCGAGTCAGGGAAGGGCCACCATTTTTAAACCCAAACACACTCATCTAGTATTAAAATCCCAATAAAAACCTAGCTTAAACCTTATATTAGCGATTAATTACGTTTATCTACGATTTGTAATATCCAACTTTTATTATTCCATTTTAAATCCAGACAATTATTCAATAAGCCTCATTGAAATGACATGTTAGAATTATCAGCAAAGTAAAAACAAAAAAGCCTACTAAGACTTAATCAACGAAACTTCAATTTTATATCATTGAATACGCAAGTTTAATGCTCTAGTTAGATTCGATAATTTCAGTCAACCCAAAATATAAAACGTCACTTATAGGGTTGCCTAGAAATGATATCACTGCCCTTTAAAGCCGATAAAGCCTGATTTCATTACAATAAATCAGGTTACATCAGGTACCATTCGGTTTAATCAGATCCCATCAGTTTATAACAGTATTTGTATTGTCCAAATATTATTACCCTATATTTTGCAAATTAACTTTTGCTTAAATAATATTTAACAAGGGATACATGATGTATAAAAGAACAATTATTAACTTAGCTATTTTAAGTACTATTTCTACACTCTCAGCTTACGCAAACTCTGCTGAGGAGAATTCTGAAGAAATTGAAAAAATTCAAATCACAGGTTCGCGCATTCAACGTACTGACCTCGAAGGAGCAAAACCAATAACCATTATTACAAAATCAGATATCGTAGCAACAGGTCTAACTGACGTTGCAAGTGTATTAGCTGAAAGCATTTTTAATTCAGCAGGAACGTCTCAACCTAGAGCTAATACTTCAGCTGGTAACTTTTCATCATCCGATTTAAGAGGAATAGGTTCAAATCGTACTTTAACATTAGTTAATGGTCGTCGAATTGCTCCATCATCTTCTCTTTATGGCTCAAGCGCCAACCTTAACTTAATTCCAATTGAAGTTGTTGAGCGCATTGAAGTATTAAGAGACGGTGCTTCAGCCATTTATGGTTCAGATGCAATGGGCGGAGTGATCAATATAATAACGAAAAAAAATTATGAAGGTATAGGTATATCACTCAATACTTCAACTACAACTAGAGGTGGTGCAGAAAGACAAGGTGGGGCACTTTCATACGGTACATCTAACGATAAAAGCTCGCTTGTTGTAGTATTAGAGCATCAAACAAATAGCAGTTTAAAAGGTGGTGAACGCCCGCATTTAGATGCTGACTACAATGATAGACGCTTAAGTAAAACTTACTCTCCATGGGGAAGTTATTATGTAAGAGACGAGGATAAAAACTATGTTTATTCTCCAGGTCCTGACTGTCCAGAAGAAAACATTATTGAGCGCACATCAGATATCGGTTCGACTTGTGGATATGATGTGAAAGAAGGTAAATATTACTTACCAACAGTTGATAAAACATCAATATTCACTAATTTCACTTCTGCAATAACGGATGATATTGAGTTCTATAACACCATTTTATACACTAAAGATAAAACCTTTTCTTCTTCTACTCCTATGTGGATCAAAGGTTGGTTAGACGCCGGGCATGTAAACAATCCAACGACAGGCACTGACACAGAGCAAGATGTGCGCTATTACCATTATATGGAAGGTTCGACACCTAGAGAGTTCACTTTTGCAACACAATTATTAGATATAAATGCAGGTATTAACTGGGATTTCGATGATGGGAGCTTATCAATCAATTTAGCTCACAGTAGTGACAGTTTTGAACAAAAATCAAAATATTACTATTTTAAAGATGCACTACTTGAAGCAATAGAAGAAGGTGACTATAACCCGCTTGCATACGCAGGTGGCCCTAATGCGACAACCGATGTGTTAGATACATTTCGCCACACATCAACTCGAAATGGTAGAAGTACTACAAAATCAATCTCAATTGATTGGTCAAGTGTACTACCTTTTGAATTAGAAGGTGGCTCTATAGGCTACGCAATTGGTGGTGAGTTTAGATCTTTAAACTTAAGAGATGAGCAAGATGCGCAAACAAACTCTGGTAATGTTTATCCTGCTTATGGCGGTGATACTGTAGGTAGCCGTAATTATCGTTCTGCTTATGCAGAAGTTGAATTACCAGTGCTAGATACATTAACAATTTCAGCTGCAACACGCTACGACTCATATAGCCTACCTGATCAAGGACAATTTTCTAGTAGTATCTCTGCTAGATATGAAATAACAGATGAATTAGTTCTACGCTCCTCTTTCAGCCAAGGTTTTCGAGTTGCTGATTTAAATGAAGCAACAGGTGAGGAGAGTGTTAGTTTCACAAGCTTAGTCGATCCAAAGTATTGTAACCCAGTACCTGCAGACGAAAAAGATGATTCTGAACTGTGTGATAGTAATGAAACTGAAGTAAGATCCTTTGCAAATAAAAACCTTGCACCTGAAGAATCAGAACAAGTATCTCTTGGTTTCGCTTATGACATTTCAAAAGATTTTGGTATTACGTTAGATTATTGGCAGATTGAAATATCTAATCAAATTAGTTCAATCAGTGGTAAAACGATACTTGACGAAGAATATTTAGGAAACTTAAATAACTACACTGGTATCTATGTCACCCGTGATGAAGCTCTTGGTCGTGAAGATGAGATCGTAGAAATTGGTTCAACAACAACAAACTATTTAGGCTTAGATACTTCAGGTTTAGATTTTTCTGCTAACGCAAAGTTTGATCTTGAAGATATGGGGTCTATTGGATTTGACCTTTCTGCAAGTAAAGTACTTGCATATAAATTTCAAAAAACAAGCTTAGATCCACAGTATGATTATGTTGGCTACGCAAGCCGCCCAGAACATAGAGCGAGTTTTACAACTAATTATCAATACGAAGGTCTTGAAACTTTTGCTAAATTAAGATTTATAGATTCATTCCGTGGAGAGTCTCCATCACAAGAAGCTGATGGCTTGGATTACCAAGACTTTGGTTCTATGACAACTGTAGATATGGGTATAGGTTATAGCTTTGAAGATTACGGTAGAATTAAATTCGTAGCTAAAAATGTATTCGATAAACTACCAGATATCAATACTGATTGGAGTAGCCTAGGTTATAACTATAAAGTTCACAGCATTATTGGTCGTACGCTACAATTAAATTATTCTTTTAGTTTATAGTTTAACTGTTAATAAAAGACAGCTGTTGACCTGTATATAATATTCAGGTTAATAATAAACCACTTTTTCAATACACGATAAAGTGGTTTTTTTATCTCTTCATTTTTGTTAATACCTACCTTTGACGATGCATTATCAGTTTAATGTAAAATAAATTTTGCTTCATTAAATTGATTATCTGTAAATTTTCTACAGAACAGATGCTAACCGCTAAAAAAATAACCATTTAAAAATTAAAGTGTAGATTATTCACTCCACCTTACTGCATGTTAATTTAACGTTAAATTGTTTCACTTGCTTTTACTTAGATTGATATTTAAGATCAAGCTAGATTAAATATCGTTAATTAGGCCAGTTGTGCAAAAATTTTTAATCATAGCTCTGTTCATTACTTTTTCGTTCTCAGCATATGGAAACGAACTTATATCACCAAGTGAAAATTGGTATTATTATGATAAAGTCAATGCACCAAATCCCCTTTGGTACAGTGCTATTGAAACCGATGAATTGTGGCAATATGGACAAGCACAGCTTGGTTATGGCGAGGGAGATGAAAATACTACCACCTCTTATGGCGAAGCCCTAGACAACAAGACCATAACACAATATTTCCGCAAGCAATTTAAAATAAACAAACTTGAAGATATTACGAAATCACAAATAAGATTACTCGCAGATGATGGTGCTGCAATTTACTTAAATGGACAACTCATTTATACAGTACATCTTCCTGAAAAATTCGACCATTCAACTTTAGCTCTAAACTCAAATATAGAGCATGCCTGGATAGAGTTTAATGTCGCTCTTAAACATTTAAGACAAGGTGATAACGTGATTGCAGTCTCTATTCATCAATTATCGCCAACGAGCTCTGATCTGAGTTTTGATTTATCCCTCATCTACCAATAAAACTTTTCTATCTCAGACCCAACCCAATTACTTTTCTTCTTAATTAGCTGTATACGTATAAAACAAATGGATTCTAAAAATATATATCATTAATTTAGCTTAATAAACTCAAAGTTTAATTTTAATATAGGAAATACATGCTCATCAACCAAAAATAAACTAATCTTAGCTGACCTTAGCTGATATAGCGTGATAATTTAATGTTTAATATTTATTATTATAACTTTTCTTTTATTATCGACTAGTAGCTTTTAGATTGCTCGTTTCACTTAAACTGATTAAAGATCAATATGCTCAGGTACATGTGTATTCTCCCCAATTGTTAATCTAAAAGTTACTTTAATTTTTAACAGAACTTTATTCAATTAATAGACTTGTATAAACAAATCGCAATCTTATTAGTGAGTAAACTTAGATAAAAAAGTGACTCTTTTTAAATGCTTAATGAAAGTATTCAATCATTATCTCGTTAGTGATTCAATAAATCATATTAATAGCCCCAACTATAATTTTTTGATTTAAGCCCTAAAAGCATAAGTTTTACTTTACTTATGCTTTTTTTATTTTGATTTGAATAAGACAGTTTTCTATTAATATAATACGCTTATAGATGTTATATTAAGATAATGAATCAGTACTAACTATAACGGTTTCATATGGCAAATAAATTACCATCTTATTTTAAGTTGGATACTTGGTTAATCGACATAGATCAGAATCAAATCACTGATTTAGATGGGAAAAGCTCAAAGCTAGAACCTAAATCTATGCTGGTATTACAATATTTAGCATCAAAACCGAGAGAAACAATTTCTCGAGATGACTTATTTGAAGCATGTTGGCCAAATCAAGTGGTCACCGAAGATGCACTCAATCGGGTTATTTCATCATTAAGAAGAAAATTAGGTGATACAGCCGGTAGCCCAAAATTTATCGCCACTGTGAGAAATGCAGGTTATAAGTTAATAGTCCCTATACATGAATTAGACAACCCAAGATTTATTGATACAACTACAAGTAATTCAGAAGAGCATCTCGCCACTTCCCAAACATTAACAGAACAAAAACCTGTATTACAAAAAAAGAAAATACGATCTTTAGTCGCTATTTGCTTCTCGTTATTACTAGGGTGTATTATTCTCATTTATTCTTTTCAAAAAGATCCTGAAATAGCTAAACATCAGTTTGAAAGAATTAGTTACAACACACAACAAAACAGCATGCCTAAACTTGCAAGTAATGGTGAGGTTTTAGCATTTATTCAACAATCAGTTAATCATCCAAATAAGTTAAAAATAAGATATTTACCTGATACTTACGCTGAAGATATCAGTGCTGCTAACAAACACTATTTATACCCTAGCTTTTATAATTCTGCAGATAATATTGCAGTGTTATCACAAGATATTAAAACCAATCTAATACAAATAGAAAAAATAACTCTCAGTAATAAAACATCTGAGCCCTTACTTAAAATCCCTCATATGAGTCATGGTTTATCTGTTCACCCAAAAGGTGATGAAATTGTTTTTACTCAACCAATTTCAACTAATGCTCAGTCTCAAAATCACACTATTTATACCTTTAATCAAAAACAACAAAAGATGTATCCCATTTTCTTACCACACAGCCAATATAGTGATCGCTTACCCAATTATTCTCCTTCTGGAGAGTACATCGCATTTTTAAGAAATAAATCTCAATTTCAAGACGCATTATTTGTTAGTGACATGAACGGTAAAACAACTCAGCTTTCAAATTACAATGATACAATTTTTGATTTAACATGGATCAGTAACCATCAGATAATAATTACAAAAAATAAAGGTGTGTATATATTTGATTTAGATAAAAAAGAACAAATATGGCATTCAGCATCACCTTTACAAAGTTATCAAGAAATCACTTACAGCTTAGATACTAAACAGCTTATACTCACAGCCAAACAAACAATCAATACAGCCAATATTTTTGATTTAACCAATTCAACCGATGGATATTTATTAACTAAAGCGGAAGCGCAAGATACAGAGCTAAGTGTAAACTATAACGGTACTGCATTTGTTTTTGTTACCAATAGGTCTGGTAAAAAAAGCTTATGGTTTAGGAAAAGTAATAAAACTAATATTATTAAAAATACTGAAGCCGATGAAATTTATGATTTAGTATGGCATCCAAATAACCAGTATTTAGTCGCAGCTTACAAGCTCCAGTCTGAATACGGTCTGATGATTTACGACCTCAATACACAAACTGTTTATAAAAAAAGATATAATAAAAATCCAATACATATAATAGACTGGCGAAATAACCAGGAGTTATTAATTTCAGTTGAAAATAATTTACAATGGAAGCTAAATACAGTTTCATTCAATAACTTTATACCAACAGCTTTAAGGCCAATAGAAAACAGCGCTGAGCTTGATATATTTCAAGGCCGCCTCTCTCCTAATAAAAAAACGCTATACTTCCTTACTTCAAATAAAAGTCATATATTTAGTTGGGACTTTAAAGCTTCGCCTCAAGTGATTAATTTAAAAACTGAAAACATTTATCGAAACTGGTTTGTAGACAACACTAAACTTTTCCACTTTAATCTACCTACATGGAACAGATCAACCAATCAGAAAGTAGCAGATTTAATTGCATTTGATTTCAAGACGCAAGCAACATCTATCATTAAGCAATACCCTAATATTCAGATGCAATACCGCCCACAAAGATTAATTAACGGGTTTACAGCAGTTAAAAACAATAAATTACAAGGAGATTTGTGGCTTATAGAAACTAATTTTGATTAAATAAATTACGTACACCTTTTAGGAACTGCAAAGTATTGATTTAGCAAGCATTTAGCTGATGCCAGCTGATATCAGCTTTAATCTGTTGCTACTGATATAAAAAAACAAGAGGCTATTTAAATTATAAAATTGCTATAACCTAATATCATGATTTCATTTTTACTTGCGTTTAAAGCGCTTAAACAACGACATATAAAAATCGCACTGAAGTGTACCTGTTTTTTTTATTTTATAAGCCATGGCTTTTTAATGGCTAATGGCAAAGTATCAGATGGCCCTTTTATCACTCATTCGAATGATGAATTAATGATAAAGTGGTTATGCAACAGCCAAGAAAAATCAAATAAAATTTATAAACCTAGCTTTCCATACATATTTTCTAAGTGCGGTCTTAATGCAACAGTTTATGAATCAAAATTAAGTACAGAAGCAACTTACCTATCTGGTAATTTTGATATTGCAGTTTTTAGTGATGTGCATGGTCAATTTAGTTTAATGAAACAGTTGCTGCTAAAACACAATATCATCGATAAAAACAATCATTGGCGCTTTGGCAAAGGACATTTGGTGATCCCTGGAGATATTTTTGACAGAGGAGCATATGTTACTGAATCTTTATGGTTTTTATATCAGTTACAGCACCAAGCTCAACTAGCTGGTGGCGATCTTCATTTATTATTGGGAAATCATGAAGTCATGATTTTCAATGACGATTATCGATATTTACACCCCAAATATATCAATGTCTCCAAGCAGTTAAAGACTTCTACAGCTGATCTCTATGCTGAAGATACAATATTAGGCAACTGGCTTAGAAATAAAAATGTTGTTATAAAAATTAATAATCATATCTATACCCACGGCGGATTACATCCTGATTTAATAAGGAAAAAACTATCGCTTGCTGAAATAAATCAGGTTTTCTCTAACCGTTTACTATCCACTCATAAAGACAGTTTTTCAGAAATTGAAACTTATCTTCATGGTGCTAATGGTCCTGTATGGTATCGTGGATATTTTAGTGATATTGACACAGCAAAATTAGATCTCTTATTACACTATTATCAAGCTGAAAAAGTCATTGTTGGACATACTTCACATCAAAGCATTATTTCAAACAATGCTCATCGCATTATCGGTGTTGATTCAAGTATTAAGCATGGTAAATCTGGAGAGTTACTACTTATTAGATCAAACGGTTATTGGCGAGGGTTACTAAGTGGAAAACAAAAACCTTTGTTTCATTAATCAGATGACCACTCAAAAAAATTGATACGTTCTTAAATCACTTTCAGATTTTATCATTACAATAACGGATCACTACAAGAGATATAAAAACATGGTAAGACAAATCATACTATTAATTACAACATTTACAGTATGCGATGTCTTTTCATGTAATATGGTTATGGGTTATAGAGAAAATGAACGTCAACCTTTTATCAATCGCGCGCCACAACATGACGGACTATATATTGATTTATATAAACAAGCTTTAAAAGAGATTAATTGCACACTCTCGGTTGTAAGAGCACCTAAAAAACGTATATTAAATATGTTAAAAAAAGGACAAATTGATTTTTATCCTGGATTATCTTTTAACAAACAACGCTCAGCATATGTACATTTTATAAAAAATGGCTTAAAAGATGAATTAATCGCTATTTCTAAAAAATCCCTCTCGAAGTACAACACTCGCTTAAACTTAAAATTCAATTTAGAAAGTTATACTTTTCTAATGGCGCAAGGCGCTAATACATTAGGTATTGAACATTCAGGTGCGCGTATAAGATATGTAGAAAATTTAAGTATTGCAAATGCGGTTAAGTTTATCTCTGAAAATAAAGCTGATTATTATATCTATCACAAAGCTAGCCTTTTATATTATTTAAATACAAACCATATAACACATTTAGAAATCCACGCTTGCTGTGGCGAACCAAAACCAATGTATTTAGGGTTTTCTAAACGATCTATTTATGCTGAAAAGACCCTGAACACCTCATTCAACAACCACATAGCTTTAAGTCCAAATAATACCCCCTACAACTTAAAAAAACAGAGTAAAGCATTTCAACTTGCTACATCTTTGCAACGACTAAAACAATTAGGCTATATAAAACATCTTGAAGAACTGTATTTTCATCCATAAACCAACCTCCCTTTCCCCTCCCCCTAAGATATTTAATATTAAGTTAAGTAAATAGTGGTTTTTTAACTGATATAAAATGACATTAGCTTACTTTTCATCCGAATATTCACGAAGAAAAACATAAGCAACTGATTTTAATTGAAATTAATTAAACCATCAAAATCCAATGATTTGAATATTCACTCAATTCTATTAACCTATTTATTGCAATAAACACTAAAAAATCAACAAAATGTAAATTGTTTGCATTAAATAAACGCAATCTATCAGGAATGTTAACAGAATGAATAAATCGAATAATATACACCCTATTTATAAGTTAATAACGACATCTATTTTTATGGCATCGAGCCATTTGGCCTTTGCATCTGTCAGTAATGTAAAAGATGCAAACACGTATTGTAATAGTGAAGGAGGCGGTAGCCATGAATGGATTTCAAATGTAAAACTTAATAACTTGAGCTACTCATCTGGCCAAGAAGCCTACTCAGACAATACAGACAAAACTGCAAACTTAACCTCAGGGCACAATAGCATCACATTAACTCCTGGCTTTAGGTCTAAGTCATATGATGAACATTGGGCTGTTTACATTGACTATAATCAAGACGGGGATTTTGATGATACAGGTGAACAAGTCGTTACTGGAAATAGCCATAATGCATTACAAATACCATTTAATGTGCCAACTTCTGTACATGGAGTTACTACCCGTATGCGCGTGGCAATGAGGTATTATAATCCTGTTTCAAGTGCTTGTAATAATATTAGCGCTGGCGAAATTGAAGATTATACGGTATCAATAAGTAATATCGATACCTCTCCTGAAACAGGGGATATGCCAAATGCTTGTGAATCTCAAACACCATTTACAGGTAGAGATCTGTTTGATGGTCAAACTATTTGTCTTGATAGTGGCCGTCAAACTTTTAATATAGCTAACAGTGATAACTACACAACAATCGCTATCAGTACATCACATGGCACAGGTAACATCACCTTATTTGCCAAAAATGGCGAAAGACCAAAAACGGATTATACTGACCCTTATTCAAGACATGTTGGAAATAATGAATGTATTATTATTAACACCCCATCTGAATACTGGTCTTATCTTGAAGTGAACGGTACTCATGAAAATACCAGTTTGGTAGTTGATTTTAACGCCACTGCATGTCGCGTAGAAGTTGGTGAAACTGAAGAAATCAAAGATAATTATGGTAATGACGGCTATACAGATAGCTCAGTAAATATCAAAGTATTTCGTATAGAGTTTAGTGATACGCCATTTGATTGGAATACCAATGATATGAATACCGAGTTTAATAAAATGGTAGATTTTTATAAACGCTCTTCATATGGCCAATTTGACGTCACCTATGATATGTCGCACCCTGTTATTAACATAGACAAGCCTATCACATATTATGAAGGACAAAGCTCAAACCAGTGGCATGCTGATTGGCAAGCAAAAGTATTAGCTGCAACAGGTATTAACGCAAAATCACCTGGAGATAAAACGGTCATCTTAGTAACAGCACCTAAGCCTAATGGGTACAACTCTACAGCCGAAGCGCCTTATATTTCTTTATTTCACCAAGATGGTGGCGTCCTTGCACATGAACTCGGTCATGCGATGGGGATCCGCCATGCTTACGGACTTGAAGGTGAAAGTCAAATCATTGGTGCAGGTGTTGATAAAGAAACTGAAAGTATTAATTATGGGGGACTCTTTAGCCTAATGGGTAAAGGTTCAAGAGAGTATATGGACTTTGATTTAATGCATAAATCATATATGGGTTGGTTAAAACCAAATGATGTTCCTGTCATAACACAATCTGGTATTTACCGTATATATGCACTTGATCATGGAAACAGTACAGGGCATAACACTCCTGGAAATATTGGTCTACGCTTACAATCAGGTAATACTGAATCTGATCACACTTACTGGCTGGAGTACAGAACGACCAATCACAAGTATGGTAACGATATAGATAATGGCGTCCTTGTGTATCTTCAAGGAATGTTAGAGAAGGAACAAAACCCAAAATACTGGCAGCATACATCACACTTATTAGACATGACTCCAAACTCACAAAGTTCAGCTGATTGGTGGGGCCAAGACTTCACAGATTCTGAACTTGCTCTGGGTAAATCGTATTCTGATAAATGGGGTGCATTCACAATAAAGGTCCTCAATAAGGGTGGTGAATTAGGCACGCCTAATGCCTGGATGGATATCAGTGTCACATTGCATTAAATACTAATCATTTTATAGAGACACCCTAGTAATAAAATTATTGGGTTTCTCTATAATAAAATAGTCAGTGAATTAAATAATCCCCCTTTTTTAACACTTTAAAAAATATTTTATTTAATTCTTATCTTTAAACTACGGTGTCTCATCCATCAGTATCACTGTTCGATGAGGGAGTGGGTTTTCTATATCAGCTATATTTAAAACTTTTTTAATCTTCTCAGAGACTACGTAAAGTACATTAAAATAATATCATCAAGCCTCACTATCAAATCAACAAAGCGATTATTCAAAGTTTCACCTTCAATGATAGGAGTTTAAACTTGTAGTATACAGGGGTTGTTATCTAAAATTATTTAATCACTTGACGGACATCATCACGACTCTCGGTATAGCACTACCAAAATATATAGCAACATCATCAATAACATGATGAAAATGATTGATGATTTTGCTTATCCCCGCTATAAAAAAACATGACTTTCAGGAATGCCAACCTGTTAATTATTAAACATCTGAAAAATAATCGTAAACAAATCAATTCCGATTACCTTAGCAAATTAACTTATCACATAAATAAAACCATTTACTTTATAAAAGTTTAAATATTATCAGTATTACCTCCCGAGGCTAAATTAGAGAATGTCTCTTTACAGTAGACCAACAAATAAACTCGCAGTGTCAAGTTTAGCAGCAATCAAAATTAACATTGTAAATACAAAAAACCTTACACCAACCCACATTTAATTAACTTTTAATTAAAGTCATTTGAAGATTAGGTAAATCTATATAAAAAGACTCTGGAAAAGATGAACCTCAAAACATTTCAAACTTAATCTCATAAACCTATCTGATGTTAGCTGATGAAACATTATCATTAATACCAACAAAAACATAAAGCACTGTTTATAAAGTAAAAAAATAAAACAGTACATTTATTACTCTATTGAATAATGTAGTCGCAACACTTAGCCTAGGAACCCTTATTTGTATTTATCTCAATTGTACTGAGTAGCCCAAGGGCACATTAACAATGGATAGTTTCAAAAAGTGCAACAAATAGAAACAAATAATTCGTTAACACTATTAACAATAAGAAGCACAATATGAAATTAAATAAAACAACGTTAATGCTAGGTAGTATATTGGCAACCATGATCAATACCAGTACCTATGCAAGTGATTTATGTACAGCATCACCAATCGAACGCCAAGGTGAAGTTACAACAGGGGAGTCGCACTGTTTAACTGCTAACACCCATTACCTTTACTTTAAAGTACCATACGAAAACAGTGAGGTGACAATAACATTATCTGGTGGTACCTTTTCTGGTTCAAATGACGCAGAATTGCAACTATATACAGGGGATAGCTGGTCGAGTGACGAACTTGAAACGAGTGTTGATACAATCAATAGTAATAATGAATCAATGAGTTTTGTTTCCCGAGCAGGAGACCGTTACTTTAAGATCCGTGGCGATATTCAACAAGCTAACTTAAACATTACAGTTTCAGGTGGCGATATCACACCCCCACTAGGTGATTTCATTGTCTACAATACGAACATTCAAATTGATTTACCTAATGCCTCAATCACAAGTAAATCTCAATACCATGATGATGTGACGACGGTTCTAACACCAGGGAACTCGTTTACTGAATTATCGGAAAGTGGCTCGATTGATATTAATCATATTAGTGCAGCGCTTCATTTTCTTGCTTTAGAAAATGATATTAATGATAGTGACATTTCTAATTTGCTGTACTTCATTGCGAAATACAGTGAGAAAGGCGAGCCTTTAACTGACGCAGAAGCGTCTCAATTAAGCATAGCAATGCAAGCTCTTGCGAAAATGGAAGACTTCCACACGACACTTGGTAACTCCAGTAAAGTACAAATCGCTTACACTGCTGCAATTGAAACTTTCTTTACAGGTAATGCCTCAGAATACTTTGAAGCACAGTTACCACATATGCTCGCCCTCATTCAAGCTTATTCTTTATTTGAAGATCCGTGGAGCGACTCAAGATATATTGATGCCTTAACATTTATTCCACGATTACTTGGTGCGGCATCTACTGACGGTAATGCCACTGTAGTTCGCATATTAAATGATAATATGATTAATGTACTTTCAGTGCTACGTTCATTTGCACTTTTAGGTAATACTTATATTCATGCAAGCCAAGCAACAGATGATAATAAGCTATGGCTAGTACCAAATACATTAAAATCTATCGCTCGTGTTTCCACCATTGCCAGCCCTAATGCCATAATGCGCATCAATGAAATGGTCATTGAAATACACACTAAGTTAAATTTAAGTGTTGATAAAGAAAAAATTGATATCGCAGTTAAAAATGGTTTTTTAGACATTGCAGGTCGTACATGTGATACCAACGATGCATTACATAACTACTGCCTATCTGAAGGTGACATATTAACAACAACTTACGAATGTACAGATAACTTCACATTCCGTGCACAGACTGGAATATCGCAATCAATTTTAAACAGATCATGTGACGAAATAAAAACGCTCGAAACTGAGTTTCACAATTTATTTGGCACTGATAAAAACACGCCTGTTTCAGATGATTTAAACGATAATCTTGAGATCATTGCTTTTTCTAGTCCTGATGACTACAAAAAATATGCCTCTGCATTATTCTCTGTAAGTACAGATAATGGTGGATATTACCGTGAAGGTAATCCTAATCGAGATACAAACCAGCCACGTTTCTTTGCGATGACTTGTGACGATGATTGGGTTGGAAACTCATGTGAATATGAAAATCAAATTTATAACCTGAAGCATGAACTCGTTCACTATTTAGATGGTCGTTATATTAAATATGGTCGTTTTGCACATAATGATCCTTCTACAGGCTGGACTGAAGGTTTAGCTGAGTATTTAGCACAAGGTAACGTATATCAACGCACTTTAAAAAATATTAAGGGTAAAACTGTACCTCCATTACATAATGTATTATTTATGGGTGATGATTTTGATGGCCAATACCAGTGGGGTTATTTTGGTATACATTACTTAGCAAACGAGCATCCTAGTGAGTTACTATTACTCGCTAACGTACAAAAAGGTGGTGATACAGATGAGTACTTAACCACACTTAAAGGTATCGTAAATCGTATAGGCGCAGGTTTTATACCTTATGTGGTTGCAAATTCTGAAGCCGTAGCACCTGCAGCTGCAGCTATTCCAGATGCTAATTCTTTTGGATCATGTGATTTAATACAACAATATGCCTCTCCATATGACTATGAAGCACGTGCAGTATCTGTAACAAATACGACAGGCACACCAGTATCATTATTCTGGCTAGACGATACTAAAGGTACCTATTTAGGAAGTAAAAACTACCAAACATTAAATCAAGGAGATAGCTTTACCGCTTCAAAATGGCGTACAAATGACCGAATGGTATTAACAGATAATAACTATAACTGTCTTGCTGTAAGTGTAATGACAGAAGCTGAAAATACTTTCACAATTAATCCTGAGACAGTTGCCAATGCCAATATTGAAGTGATACCTGAGGCAAATACTTTTGGTACTTGTGATCTTGTTAATTCACACATCATCAATAAAAATGGTACTGGAAAACAAACAATTACCAATAATACCAATTACCCTGTCTCTATCTTACGTATCAATGATATAACTGGTGAGCCAATTTACAGCACAAAATATGCGACTTTAAGTCAAGGCGAAACTTTTGCACCATCAACACAATGGTATGAGAACCGCCGTGTCATGTTAGCTGATACAAAGTTAGATTGTCTTGCTGTCGGTGTTTTAAATCACGAAAACAACGATTATACGATTACAGCTGGCCTTGTTGAAAGTGCACCTGAACCCGAGGTTATTCCTGACGCTAATACGATTGGTTCATGTGATTTAGTACAAAAGCACTTCATCGAAAGTGAAGGCTATCCAATGACAATCACTAATAATAGTGATACCCCAGTTGAAGTATATCGTGTAATGAATGAAACGGGTGAAATTGGCGATTTAAAATATAGAACACTCCAACCAGGAGAAAGTTATATTAAAGATGACCCAGCCAAGGCTTGGTATGGTAATCGTCGTGTTGCGTTTACAACAGAAAATCAGCAGTGTTTAGGTGTTGCAGTATTAACTGAACAATTAGGTAATACATTTAGTATTAGCCAAGCGTTAGTTGATAACAAAACTGATCTCATTGATTCTGATGGTGATGGCGTTCCAGATAATATAGATGCTTTTCCTAACGATCCAAATGAAAGCCAAGATACTGATGGAGATGGTGTCGGCAATAATACAGATGCTTTCCCAAATGATGCATCTGAAACAACTGATACTGATGGTGATTCAGTAGGTGATAACGCGGACGCTTTTCCAAATGATCCTACGGAAACACATGATTCAGATGGTGATGGTATAGGTGATAATAGTGACCCTTACCCTAATGACAGCAATAACGGCATTAATTACTGCGATATTTCAGGTGAAAAGCAAACTCATGAATGGATTACAGCAGTGAGTATTGGTGATAAAACACATCAATCAAATAATGAAAATGGTGGTTACAGTGACTTTACTCATATCAGCTTTTCAGCCACAGCGGGTACACAACAAACACTTACTTTAACCAGTAATAACAGTGGTGATTCTGAGTACTGGTATGTCTGGATAGATTTTAATCAAGATGGTGATTTTGATGATAGCAATGAACTCATTGTGTCAGATCGCACTTCTTCAGAAAACTTAACGACAACATTTTCTGTACCGCAGTCTGCCGAAGGTAAGTTAAGAATGAGGACTGTACTGACATATCGTTCTATCAATAATGCATGTGAGTCATTTTCTTATGGTGAAGTAGAAGACTACACTTTAAACATTACCGAAAATGATGCACCAACAGAGCCACCAGTCCTCAGTGATGTACCTAATGCCTGTGCAAGCCAATCAGCATTTACAGGTAATAGACTAATCGCTGATGAAGCCATCTGTTTAAGTAATGACTCTCGCCATACTTTTACCATTAAAGGAGTTGATGCTTATCAGTCAATTGCTATCAGAACAGCACATGGAACAGGTGATTTGGCGTTGACCTTTAAACAAGGCAGTTGGCCATCAGATTCAAGTTTTGATGCTAAATCAGATACAACTAACACTAATACTGAATGTATTAACATTGATACCAATGATGCATATTGGGGCTACTTAGAAGTCAATGGTGCAGCAGAAGGAGCAAGTTTACTTGTAAACTTTGATACTGACGTCTGTCGTTAATATTCATTTTAAAAAATTAAAACCCATTAGGCACCAGCTTAATGGGTTTTATATTTAAAGTTAATATTTAAAAAAGCCTAAACTCTGACTCTTTATCAATTACATTGTTAGAAAAAACCTAATGGACTGGTATCATAGCTCACTAGTAAGTTTTTAGTTTGTTGATAATGCTCTAGTGCTACTTTATGGGTTTCACGCCCTACACCAGACTTTTTATAACCACCAAATGCAGCATGAGCTGGATACATGTGATAACAATTTGTCCAAACACGTCCTGCTTGAATTTTGCGACCCATTCGATACGCCACATTCATATCTCGACTCCACACCCCTGCACCTAAACCAAACTCAGAATCATTGGCAATCGCTAACGCTTCTGCCTCTGTTTTAAAGGTAGTCACAGAAATCACTGGTCCAAAAATTTCTTCTTGGAAAATACGCATTTTATTATTGCCTTTAAGCAAAGTCGGTTGAATATAATATCCATTTGAGTATTCGTTATTCAATTGCTCAATATCACCGCCAATGAGCAGTTCAGCGCCCTCTTCTTTGCCTATATCGATATATTGTAGTATTTTCTCAAATTGCTCTTGAGAAGCTTGAGCACCTACCATAGTGTCTGTATCTAATGGATTGCCACGTTTGATCAATTTAGTACGTTCAACGATTTTAGCAACAAATTGCTCATAAATATCTTCATGTACTAGTAAGCGTGATGGGCAAGTACACACTTCCCCCTGATTAAAGTAAGCAAGTACCACACCTTCAATACATTTACTTAAATAATCATCTTCATGATCCATCACATCAGGGAAAAAGATATTTGGAGATTTACCGCCAAGCTCTACCGTAGAAGGAATTATATTTTCAGCAGCACATTTTAAAATATGTGAGCCAACAGGCGTTGAACCCGTAAATGCAATTTTAGCAATGCGTGTACTTGTTGCCAGTGCTTGACCTGCTTCTGCACCATAGCCATTTACGATATTTAATACGCCCGCGGGTAATATGTCTTCAATTAACTCCATTAATACCAATATAGATGCTGGGGTTTGTTCAGCTGGTTTTAATACAATACAGTTACCCGCAGCGAGTGCTGGCGCTAATTTCCAAGCAGCCATTAAAATAGGAAAATTCCAAGGAATAATTTGACCAACAACACCTAAAGGTTCATGAAAATGATACGACACCGTATTTTCGTCAATATCACCAATACTGCCTTCTTGTGCACGTAAACAACCTGCAAAGTATCTAAAATGATCTACTGCTAATGGAATATCAGCAGCTAAAGTTTCTCGTACTGCTTTACCATTATCCCAAGTTTCAGCAACAGCCAATAAAGTTAAATTTTGCTCTAAACGATCAGCTATTTTAAGTAAAGTATTTGAACGTACCGTAACAGAGCTTGCTCCCCAAGCCTCTTTTACCTTATGTGCGGCATCAAGTGCCAGTTCAATATCTTTTTCATTAGATCTTGGGATTTCACAGATCTTCTTGCCATTTACTGGACTTAAGTTATCAAAATATTGTCCGTCTTGTGGCTCAACCCATTGACCACCTATAAAGTTTTGATATCTAGCTTTAAAGCTCATTACTGCATCTTCAGTTCCAGGTGCTGAGTAGATCATGTCACTTTCCTTTTTTATTTTTAATATGGTTAAGATTTGAACTTATCCTAAAAAAGTGTCATAAACTGTACTGTTAATTCACAAAAGTTGACTGTCAGTACAAAGTACAAATTCATATTTAAGGAAAATGATGATCACCGAATTTCTTAATAATAAAAAAACTGAACCTAAGGTTTTGGTTGAAAATAAAATAAGCTTTAATGGACCCCAATCACAACTGAGTATTTACGATACATTTGAACCTGCACAAAAAGTACAGCTAAAGTCAGATCAACCGCTGTTTTGTGCGATGATCAGCGGTAAAAAAGTCATGCATAGCGATGATGACTATCATAGTGATTTTTTCCCTCATGAATCTTTTGTGATGGCACCCAATCAAACCGTTGAAATTGACTTTCCCATTGCACAATTAGCACAACCAACACGTTGTTTAGCTATTGAAATATCATCGGAGCGTATTGCTCAAGTAGCGGAGCAGCTTAATTACGCACAACAAAAATCTAAAGAGTTTGACCATTGGCGATATCAACCGCAAATAGTGCATACACATCACAATGCACAAACTCAGGCGCTTTTACAGAGAATGACGCATATATATAGCGAAAATCATCAAGATCGCAGCTTTATGATAGATTTAGCAGTAAATGAACTGACAATAAGATTATTAAGGCAGCAAAGTAGAGAACTCATGATGTCATTTTGTATGCATCAGTCTGACTTTAGCGGTATGACAGCGGCGATTAGTTACATAGAAGATCATTTAGCAGACAATATTGAAATAGAGTATCTATGCAAACTAGCTTGTATGAGTCGAACAAAGTTTTTTAACGAATTTAAGCAAAACTTAGGCTGTACACCATTAGCATTTCAACAACAGCAACGCCTTAGAAAAGCTTATAACTTAATTAAATCTGGTAGACAAATCACCCAAGTTTGCTTTGAACTTGGCTTTACCAGTTGCAGTCATTTCAGTCGTGTATTTAAACAGTTTTATGGTACTAGCCCGAAAGCATTTCAAAATAAGCAATAAAAAAGGCTTTACTTATTACAGTAAAACCTTATTTGTTGTTAGAAAATGATAAGTTATTTTCTAATGCGCTTGATCCCAGTTATCACCAAAATCAGAGTCTGCAATTAATGGTACATCTAACTTAGCAGCTTGTGACATCAGCTCACAAATTTTTGCTGTATAACTTTCTAAGCAATCTTCTTTAATTTCAAATACTAATTCATCGTGAACTTGCATTAAGATTTTAATGGTATCTTTAGGTTGTTGCTTAACCCATTGATGTACAATTAACATGGCTTTTTTGATGATATCAGCTGCAGTCCCCTGCATAGGCGCGTTGATAGCAGCACGTTCAGCCGCTTTCTTGCGAGGACCATTTTTTGTGATATCTGGTAAATATAAACGTCTACCAAATAAGGTTTCAACATAACCTTGTTCTGTTGCTTTCTCACGCGTGGTTTCCATATAGGTTAATACACCAGGGAAACGTTCAAAATAAGTATCCATATAATGCTGTGCTTCAGAACGTGGAATATCTAACTGATTAGCTAAACCAAATGCCGACATGCCATAAATTAAACCAAAGTTAACTGCTTTCGCTTTACGACGCATATCCGTTGTTACTTCATCAAGCGGTACAGAAAATACTTCGGATGCAGTTGCACTGTGTACATCTTTACCACTAGCAAATGCTGTTAATAAGCCTTTATCTTGTGATAAATGCGCCATAATACGCAATTCTATTTGGCTGTAATCGGCAGCCATTATTTTATGACCTTCATCAGCAATAAACGCCTGACGAATACGACGACCTTCTTGCGTTCTAATTGGAATATTTTGTAAGTTAGGATCGGTAGAACTTAAACGTCCTGTTGCTGTTATCGCTTGATGATATGAAGTATGTACGCGTCCAGACTCCTCACTCACCATTAGCGGTAATTTATCAGTATAAGTCGATTTCAACTTAGATAAACCACGATACTCCATTATTATCTTAGGTAATGGGTAAGTTAACGCTAACTCTTTTAATACTTCTTCAGCAGTAGAAGCCGCACCTTTAGGGGTTTTTTTAATAACTGGCAATTGCATTTTTTCAAATAAAATCGCTTGTAGCTGCTTAGGTGAACTTAAGTTAAAAGGCTCTTCGGCTAAATCATGAGCTTCTTTTTCAAGCTCAATCAATCGCTCTCCTAGCTGCTGACTTTGCGCAGTGAGCATTTGGCTATCAATTTTTACACCGGTTCTTTCTATATCAGATAAGACACTTAATAGTGGTAACTCGATATCTGTAAATACACTTTTAAGGGATGCATCGCTATCAAGTTGAGGCCAAATTTCTTGATGCAAACGTAATGTAATATCTGCATCTTCTGCAGCATAAGGTGCAGCTTGTTCTAATGAAATTTGATTGAAGGTTAATTGCTTTTTACCTTTACCTGCAATGTCTTCAAAACTAATCGTCGTATGGTTTAGAAACTTTGATGCTAAGGCATCCATATTATGTTTGGTTGCCACACTATTTAATGTGTATGACTCCAACATAGTATCAAACGCAATGCCATTTAATTCATAACCCGCACGTGCTAATACACTTTTATCGTATTTAAGGTTTTGCCCTACTTTCGCTTTATTTTCATCAGCTAAAATTGGACCTAGCTTTGTAAATACTAATTCTTTACTTAATTGCTCAGGTGCATCTAAATAATCATGTGCAAGTGGCAAATAAGCCGCTTCGCCCGCTTTTACGGCAAAGCTCATTCCAACTAAATCAGCCTGCATGTAATCTAAGCTGGTTGTTTCAGTATCGAATGCAAATAGTTCGCTCGCATTGAGCTTTTCTATCCAAATATCTAACGCTTCTTCGGTTAAAATTGTTGTATAGTCTGCGTCAACGCTAGGTACTTCAGCTGATGCTTCTTCAATTGATTCAACAACTTCAGTTTTAACTGATTTTTTTGCTTTTGTCTTAGCTGGTTTATTTTTTAATAACTCAGTGATCCAACGTCTAAATTCCGATTCAGCATAATATTGGATCAACAAATCTTTATCTGGATCAACAACCTTTAAGCTTTCAAGATCTTCATCTAATTCAACATCAAGTTTGATTGTGGCTAGTTCATAGCTCAGTGGTAAATGTGGGATCGCAGCTGCTAGCTTTTCACCAATTTTACCTTTAATTGATTTAGCGTTATCAATCACACCCGTCAATGTATCGTATTTTTCAATCCATTTAACCGCTGTTTTAGGACCACAACCCTCTACGCCAGGAATATTATCAACTTTATCGCCCATTAATGAGAGGTAATCTATGATGCGATCCGGCGCAACACCAAACTTTTCAACTACAGCATCTGAATCTAATACTTCGTCTGTCATAGTATTAATTAAAGTGACGTGCTCATTAACTAACTGAGCCATATCTTTATCGCCAGTTGAAATTAATACATCGCGTTTGTTTTCTGTCGCAATACGTGCATAAGTACCTATCACATCATCGGCTTCAACTCCGCCAATACTGATCAGCGGAAAACCCATGGCTTTTATTATTTTATGTAAAGGCTCTATTTGGCAACGTAAATCGTCAGGCATAGACGGACGATTCGCTTTATAGTCAGAGTACATATCATTACGAAAAGTTTTGCCTTTTGCATCAAAGATCACTCCTACATGACTTGGATCAAACTGCTTTACCAAACTTTTTAGCATATTAACTACGCCATAAATGGCACCAGTAGGTTCACCTTTAGAATTAACAAAATGCGGTGGTGAGTGATATGCCCGAAAAAGATAAGAAGAGCCATCAACTAGAATAAGCGGATTTTCTGGGATCTGAGCCATTGATATGGATCCTAATAATAATTATGCCGTGATTGATGGATTATACCCAAATAACCCCAAGATGCGATATGACAAACTTATTAAACTGATATTTAATAAGATGTGGATAAGTGTGTAGATAAAAAAGAAAGCAGAAAACCTCAAAATGATATAAAAATCACTTCGAGTGCATGTAATTCTTTATTTATTAAGCTGTTATGTACTTCTAGACAGATTAATTGTTATTACTTTTAATTTTAATCTTATGTGGAAACTTTATTTTTACAGTGAATTTTTAATGACAATTTGTATTAAAATTAATCTCATCAAATTTCACAGAGGCGGTATACTACCATAAAGGATCTAAGATCATAGAGATCCTTTGAAATATTTTTGATTTTTTTATAAATTAAGCACTATAAAATTTTAATAGATGAGAATTAAATGAAAAAAATAGCTGTTATTTTAAGTGGTTGTGGTGTTTTTGATGGTTCAGAAATACATGAAGCCGTTTTAACCTTACTTCATATAGAGAAGCTAGGCGCACACTATCAGTGTTTTGCTCCTAATATAGATCAACTGCATGTGATCAATCATTTAACGGGTGAAGTTGATAAACAAGCAAAACGCAATGTATTAGTTGAATCTGCTCGTATCGCACGTGGCGAAATTAAAGATATAAAAACCTTGGATGCTGCTGACTTTGATGCACTAGTACTACCAGGCGGGTTTGGCGCTGCTAAAAATTTATGTGACTTTGCAATAAAAGGTGCTGATTCAACAATTAATCTTGATGTTAAAAATGCCTGTAAACAATTCTCAGAACACAAAAAGCCAGCGGTTTATATTTGCATCGCACCTGCGATCATAGGTCATATATATCCTAAAGGCACATTAGCTACGATAGGTAATGATGCAGATACCGCAGAGCAAGTTAATAAATTAGGCGCTAAACATGTTAATTGCGCTGTGAATGACTTTGTTTATGATGAAAATGCACACGTGATCAGTACACCTGCATATATGCTTGCAGGGTCGATTGTTGAAGCTAATACCTCTATAGAAAATGCCATTAATAAACTTGATGAAGTCTTAAATAGTAAATAATGGGATAAATGAGAAAAGTTATAGCTATAGACTAAAATAAAGTTTTGTTTAGTATTTTATATATTTATCGCTAGCGGTATAATCAGCTTAATATTCCGTCATCAATTCATAACGAGCAAGGTAACATGAAAAAACTATCAACGGCGCTACTTATCTTATTAGCAACATCAGTTAACGCACAAAACAATACTGAGATGACTGACGAAGCAATTAAAAATCGTCTTGCTCCAATCGGTGGTGTTTACTTAGCAGGCGCAGCGCCAGTAGTAGCTGCACCAACAGGTCCTCGTACTGGCCAGCAAGTTTTTCAAAATTCATGTTTTGGTTGTCACGGCACTGGCGCTATGGGCGCACCTAAAACAGCAGCTGATTGGGCTCCACGTATCTCTAAAGGCGCAGATGTATTATTAAACCACGCAATCAACGGTTTTAATTCTATGCCGCCTAAAGGAACATGTTTTGATTGTTCTGATGATGAACTGCAAGCAGCTATCGACTTTATGACTAAGTAAGTTAATTTAGTTTAAAACAAAAATGCCGTTCATTATAAATGAACGGCATTTTTTGTATCTAACACTTTTTAATATTATATCACCCGAGAAAACCTTTGCAGTTTTGCTTGGCTTTTTAAATGCGCATCAAAATTCATACAAATTATGCGAATAAATAACAAACCTTTTGATGTCACCTGAATATGATCATCTGTGATCTCTACCATTTTATCAGCAACTAAGCCTGATAATGATTCCAGAGAATCTGCAAAGTAGTTTTTAAAGTCAATATCAAACTCTTTATTAATCACATTCATATCTAATTCAAAATGACAAATAAGCTGGCGAATTACCGCCGCTCTTATCACATCATCTTGTGTTAGTGTTAAGCCTTTACATACAGGCACAGAGCCTAAATCAACTGCTTTATAATATTCTTTCACATCTTTTGGATTCTGAAAAATACTGCGCCCTACTTGAGAGATACTAGACACACCTAAACCTAATAAATCACAGTCTCCATGAGTTGTATATCCCTGAAAGTTACGATGTAATATGCCTTTTTGTTGTGCGATCGCAAGTGAATCATCTTTTTTAGCAAAGTGATCCATGCCTATTAAAATATATCCTGCATCATTCATTTGTTTGATGGTATTTTTAAACATTTGCAGTTTTTGTGCGGCAGTTGGTAATTGATCATCTTTGATCTTACGTTGTGCTGCAAATAAATCTGGAATATGTGCATAGTTAAATACTGAAACGCGATCAGGAGATAAAGCAATTAAGCGATCAATTGTTTTTGCAAAGCTTTCTTCTGTTTGCAATGGTAATCCGTAAATCATATCTGTATTAACAGATTTAAAACCGAGCTCTCTTGCTTCTACGACCAGGTCTGCAACATTATCAGCACATTGCTCACGATTAACCGCTTTTTGTACTTCATCATCAAAATCTTGAATACCAAACGAAACACGATTAAAGCCTAAGCTTCTTAACTGCTTTAACATGCCCTCAGCTAATGATCTTGGATCTATTTCTATGCCTTTTTCTGCATTAGATTCAAAGGTAAAGTTTTTTTCTAAAATGCCAATCAGACGTGTCATTTGTTCAACAGTTAAAAACGTCGGTGTACCGCCACCCAAATGCATTTGTTCAACAGTATAAGACTGATATAACTGTGACTGAGATGCCGCTTCTTTTTCTAAATAATCAAGATAGAGATCTGCTTTATGCTGATGGCGAGTAATTATCTTATTACAACCACAGTAGTAACAAAGCTGCTTACAAAAAGGAATATGTATATAAAGAGACAGCTTATTATTATCAGTGGTCTTAACGGCTTTTACGACTTCAGATTCGCTATAACCTTCTTCAAATGATAATGCTGTTGGATATGATGTATATCTCGGGCCTGAGATATTATATTTTTTTATCAGGGAATCATCCCATTCAATTAAGTTTTTCACGACGCAGATCTCTTAATTAGATTGTCGTAAAATTATACTTTGAAGTTATGATAGACGATTTGATCTGGAACAATAGAAGGAGTAAAAACAAAAAACCCCAGTTAATATCTGAGGTTCTTAGAACTGATAACTAAGCTTAATAGCTTAAGCTATAAAGTGATGGTTTTAGCATTTGGATCAGCTTTAAACTGTAATATCACTTTTTCAAGATCTTTTTGGATCTCATCTTCAAGATCTTTTTCAGCTTTCCAGCGTGCCGAGTCCATTTTAAAGATCTCTTTTTTAGAGTACTTTTTACGTGCATCATGTGTTGGCATATCTTTAACCACATCATACATCTTTAAAATAGCGGGGTATTGGGACTCAATATTGCTTTCACTTTCAAAAACATATTGAGACATTAATACCCATACTCTTAAACAGCCTTCAGAATACTCACATTGCTTTTCTTTCATTGCTTTAGCAATCAAGTTAATGCTATCAGCAAGCTTGGTATTCTTCTGTGCTTGTTGCGCTTTTAGTTTTGCCTTATGCTCCGCGACTTTGGTGTTTTGATCTTTTACTTGTCTCAGTAAAGTGCCGGCATAAAATGCTAAGGCGGCAACTATCAATGCACCAACAATAAAAGCGATTATCCAAAAGGTGCTCACTATTCGTCCTCATCCATCCATTCATTAGCTAGATCATTTGATAAATACTGATCTATCTTACTTTCTTCTGGTGCATCAAACTCATCTTCTTCATCATCTAAGCCTAGTAACTCACATAACGCCTGATGACGTTCTACTTTAGTATTAAAGTATTTAGCATCTTTACCAGTTAACAGCTCACCAGCTTCATGACGGTCGATTAAGTCTAATAATCTTTGATCATTTTCTAACTGCTCTAATTCTTGCTCAGGAGCAAGTACCACTTCAGGTGCTTTCTTAAGTTCTGCAGCAGGTTTTAAATCACGATTCATTACAGGCTCAGGCTTAATTACAACACTTGGTTTGTTACCTGGTGTTAAATCAATAGGTTTTTTACTACCCATGCCTTTAGGCTTTTTAACATTCTGATTTGAAACACCGCTATTTACAGTTTCATCAATCGCATTACGTGTTCCCGGTTTATTACCCTTAGGCTTTTTAGGACGGAAATTCTTTAATGCTCTTTCTTCTTGTAACTTTTCTTTACTTAAACGCATTTTACCTGTGCTTTGACTAGGTCCTTTGCGTGATTTTTTTTGTCTGCTCATTTCTCTATCGATCAATATAAACTGAATTACCTGTATTTTATCTTAAATTGCAGGCTTTTTCAGCAAAATCACATGATAGTCCTTAAATAGAATAATTTTAAGACTTATAAAATCTAAATTACGAAGAAGGGATAGTAGCGATGTAATTTTTAATACTAAAATTGGAATTGAAATGTTTTATGGTAGGTATTTGATTAAATTAAAAATAAAAAGGCAGTAGATTGCTCTACTGCCTATTAATTAGAGTGTCTGTTTAACCTGGACACTTCTCCCTTCGACCTTTAGATATACATCTTCAGTCTTATTTTTATTTACTATCCGTATTGTTTTTATTATAAAACTTCCATGAGTTTCTTATTATTTTTATTACCGGCCATCCTGACGCTATTATTTTTAGTCCTTAATCTGAACTTTAATCTCTTAGTGGATTTATTTATTCAGTTATTTTATTTCTCTGAACTTTCATCTCTTATTGGAATCTTTATTCAGTTTTTACTCTGCCGAATTTTCATCTCTTATTGGAGTCTTTATTCAGTTTTTACTCTGCTGAATTTTCATCTCTTATTGGAATCTTTATTCAGTTTTTACTCTGCTGAACTTTCATCTCTTATTGGAATCTTTATTCAGTTTTTACTCTGCTGAACTTTCATCTCTTATTGGAATCTTTATTCAGTTTTATTATTTTTCTGAACTTTAATCTCTTATTGGATTTATTTATTCAGATTTTTACTCTACTCTGAACTTTAATCTCTATGGATTTATTCATTCAGCTTTTCCCCATAACGCACTTAACTTATCGCTTAACTTTCCGTATTAACCTGCTTCCATGTTGTTTTATTATGTTTTTGCGACAGGGGTTAATTTACTTGTTAATAATTATTTTACAACTAATTTATACAAATTTAATCAATTATTTTAAAGGGTTTATAACGATACCTATAAATAACATAGACTTAAGTATAATAAAAAGTTTTTAATAAGAATTAACTTACAACTTTTTACGGCAGATAACTCACATTAAATGTGAGATATTTCCTACAACATACTATTAACAATTAGACTTTAAGCTTAATTCATCAACTAATTAACATTTAAAAGTTAAAAAATAGGCATAAAAAAAGCAGCTTAAGCTGCTTTTTTTAATATTTAGTACTAGCGCCTAATGAAGACCGCCTAAATATTTTGATAAAATTTCTATATCTTTATCAGTTAATTTTTTTGAGATATCAACCATCATACCATTTTGGTCGTTATTACGTGCACCGCTACGGAACTTTTCAAGTTGTGCTTTAATATACTCAGGGTGCTGGAAAGAGATTTTAGGGAATCCAGCTAGTGAAGTACCGTTGCCTCTTGGACCATGACAAGCTGAACATGCAGGAATACCACGTTCTGCATCGCCTGCTTTATATAATTTAGTACCAGCTTCAATTACATCTTCTGGTGTAGTGCCTTCACTCATATTAAGTGTTGCATAGTATGCAGATAAATCTTTCATATCTTGATCACTAAGCGCCATCGTCATGCCACTCATTACTGGATCCATACGACCTTCGCTACCGCCAGAAGTCATACCCAACTTTAAATCTTTAAGTTGTTTGTATAAATATTCTGCGCTTTGCCCAGCTAATTTAGGATAAATATTAACTGGAGCGTTGCCATCGGCGCCGTGACATGCGGCACATACTGCAGATTTCGCTTTACCAGCAGTTGCATCGCCATCAAATGCTGTTGCGTTGTTTGCAGCCAATGCACCAAACAACATAGTTAAAGTTAGAGCTATTTTTTTCATGCTGAATTCTCTGTTTCCGACCCTGTAAACTACAATGTGGGTATAAAGCCACCTATAATAAGTCAACTATTCTACACCATATTATGTATTCTGACAGTTTTTAACCCTGTAAAATCAATAAAAAGATAATAAAAATGGATAAATGATAACTAAACTCAACATTAGTGCCATCTTGGTATAAAATAACGAGCTTAGCTTAACCTTGTATCATAAAGGAGCCACAGTGCTTAAATCTCGTATAAAATACAGCGCAGCCACTTTCACTACCAGTGCACCAGATCTTTCTAAACTCCCACCTGATACAGGTATTGAGGTTGCTTTTGCTGGACGTTCAAATGCTGGTAAATCAAGTGCGTTAAATACATTAACAGACCAAAAACTTGCAAGAACCAGTAAAACACCTGGTCGTACTCAGTTAATAAACTCATTTGATTTAACTGACAATAAACGTTTAATCGATTTACCTGGTTACGGTTATGCCAAAGTACCGATTGAAATGAAGAAAAAATGGCAAAAATCTTTAGGCCAATATTTACAAAATAGAGATAGCTTAAAAGGTATCGTTATTTTAATGGATATTCGTCATCCACTAAAAGAATTGGATATGGATTTAATTACCTGGGCTGTTGATAGCGAAATCCCTATTTTAGCGCTATTAACTAAAGCGGATAAATTAAAACAAGGTCCTCGTAAAAGTGAAGTATTAAAAGTACGTAAAACACTAGCAAGTTTAAATGCAGATATTACAGTACATGCTTTTTCTTCTCTAAAAGGCACAGGATTACCTGAACTAGGTAAAAAGCTTGATGATTGGTATTTAGGCGAAATCATTCATGAAAAGCCTGCTGAAAAGTAAGTTTTAGCCAGAAGAAAAAAGACCGGCTTATCTAGTAAGCCGGGTATAGCAATCTGGGGAGAAGCTATTAATACGGTGCATCCCTAAGAATGCATCATCAACAGGATGTCTTCATACATGAAGACGGCGCGCACTGTAACAAAGGGCTCCAGAGAAATAAAGCTCCAATGTAAACAAATGCAACGATTACTCAAATAAACAGTTCCTATTTACGTATCAGTAACAAATTTAACAGCTAACTCCCAAAGTTAGACCTCTAAAAGTAGTTTAAGAGGCCTAGTAGGTTACATCTATAAACGGTAAATATTATCTGCACCGTCTTTATCAACCAACTTTACAAATGGGTCAACACCCGCGAATTTAGGTTTACCTTTTACCTGTAACTTAATTTCATTCGTGCCCGATTTTATTTCATGCTTTTGTAAATACATCACAAAATCATCAGCACCTAAGTTTTCTGGATCATCACTAAATAAGCCAATATCAACTAAGTCAGAAAACTCAACGGCTGTTTCTTGGCCTTGACCATCCGCACGATTTAACGCCGCCTCAATTGTTAAAGTAATATCAAATAAGTCTTCTTGACCTTCAACTTGTGTAACTTTTACGTCCGTCGTTTTTAAATCATATAAACTGATATGTTCAAACAAGTTACTCACAAATGCTTTTTCTTGCTCATTTGCATCCTGTGTAATAAACGCCATTAAGTCGAGCGTTGTTGGATAAGGTGTACTTTGATACTTAAATTCATTTAAGAATGCCTGTAAAGCTTCATTTAATCTTGCTTCACCTAAACGATCTTTCAATGACATCATTACAACTGAACCTTTACGATAATGAATATATTGCTGATTCTCACTTCGTAATAATGGCATTTCTTCTAAAAACTCCACACTACGACCTCGTAAATAACGATCTAATTCATATTTTAAGAATTTACGAATTTTTTCTGGACCATATTTTTTCTCCATAATCATTAATGCTGAATATTGCGATAAGCTTTCCGAGATGATTGCGCTGCCTTGTACATTAGCTGCGCCGACTTGATGTCCCCACCATTGGTGAGCCACTTCATGCGCCGTAACATAATATACAGGGTCGATATTTTCAGGATCTCTTAAATCAGTAATAAAACCAATTTGTTCTGAGTAAGGCACAGTATTAGCAAAACTTTGTGCAAATGAACGATAACCAGGAAACTCTATAATACGCATTTGTTTATGCTGGTATTCACCAAAATTAGCAGTAAAGTAGTCAATTGAATCTCGTACTGATTCAATCATACGATCTACATTCATATGATGATTTTCATGGTAATACACTTCTATATTTATGCCTTTGTATTGCTCTTTTTTCTGCGCTAACTTAGCTGACATTACGGAATAAAAGTTAACTATAGGCGCATCCATTTTATAATGAAAAGTACGACGACCATTAGCCACAGTTTCACTTTGTAAATAACCTGGTGCAATTGCAAACTGATCTTCAGAAGTGGTTACAATCGCTTCAAAGTCTATAAAACCGACACCTTTTCCAAAGAAACTTTCATTATGAAAATCTTCATCTTCCAGCTTATTTGCGCGTTTTAATGGCTCTAAATCATGTTGACGACGTTTATGACGATCAGTTAATTGATAGCTTGGCACATAACCAAAGTTAGGGAAAATCTCAAAATTATTTAAGAAAGTACCATTTTCAACTAAATTAACATCGGAATTTCCATCTGTAAAACCGCGTCTTTCACGAACAGCTGTTAATTTACCGTTACGCTCTTCTCCAGGCTGTAACGCAGGTTCGAAATTAAACCAAGCAGTATTAAATTTATCATTATGTTCACCCATAATGCCGCCTGTAATTTCAACATTCCATTGCTGTGTATTCGCACTTGGTCTAGAAACTAAAAACTTAGATATGGCTTTATTTGATGTGTTTTTTATGACGATATCTGCTTGCGCAATTACCTTCAGTTGCTCAGGGTAAATATCAATAATGGCTTTTGTTTTAGTAATTGTCGGAATTTCAGCATTAATAAATGCCACATATTCTTTCTCATATTCAGCCTGTAATGCTTCTCTATCATCTTGGATCACAAATTCATTTAATACTCGCGTATTATAGTGAATGTAACCCCCTGCACAGATCGAAATAACAAGTCCAGCCGCAATTGCCGCTTTACCTGGTAAACCTAAGTAATACCCTACATTTTTGATTCTAACTTTTAATGGTTGTGCTGGCCCTCTATGCCATAAAGCATAACCTAAAGCTCCTAATATAATTGTAACGCCACCCCAATACAGCATATACCAAGAATGACTTGTTAAAAATTGACCATAACCATTAATATCAGAATAAAGTACTTGTGGTGAACCTGAGAATTGGAACATGTTATGACTAAAACCAAAGTTACTTAATACAATTGTACTGATGATATACAGTACAAATAACATCATGCCGATATACTTATTAGGACTTATCACTTGTAAAAAGAATGCCATCACAGCAACCATGATCCAAGGCACTAAATTCACATAACCTAAACGAATCGCATATTGAGATAATTCAAAGTTACTATAACCATTCAACATTTGATTAAGTAAAGTGACACCTGTACCAAATACAAATAGCACAACTAAAATTAGGCTGATCGCAATCATTTTTGATAACCAAAAAGTGATATTATGAACAGGCATTGAGTCAACAATATCTCCCATACCTGAACTACGTTCACGCCATACTATTTCAGCACTATAATAGGCTAAAATAATCATCATCAATAAACTTGTTGAGTTAATAATTATACTCACCATAGCTTGAGTTAAAGGCCAATTAGGTGTGCCAAACATCCCCTGAGGGTCAACTAAAGGAGCAACTAATAAAAAGATTGTTAATACGCTTAAAACCATAAAAGGCGCACTGAAAATAACCTGCTTTATTTCAAATTTAGTACGCATAATTAAATGCGCTAGCGTTTGAATTCCCGCGCTTTTAAAAAGGATATTATTATTTAATAAATGACTGAAATCAGTTTCCTTTTCTTTTTTAGACTTTTTAGATGTTTTAACTTTAGATAAACGTACTTTACTGCTAAAACCACCAAAAAACACCATGATAAATGCCGCAACAACCAGCCAAATCATACGGTTTTGTAACAATATGCCTGTCATTTCGATACCAGAGTTATTTTTATCAAACATAGTCCAATAACGTGTTACCTCACGAAAAGTATTTGAGGCAAATGGGTCTAATAAAGCAGCCAAAGTACGGTACTCAGGCTCAGAAGCAAACTGACCTGCAATGATATATAAAATAAACAAGGCTACAGCCGATAGATATACCGCCATCATAGATCTAAAACGAATCGCAACAGCATAAAAGAAACAAGATAAAACTAACAAAGTAGGTAAAGACAGGTAAAAGTAAGAAGTAATGTAGTGCGTTAAATCTGTTGCACCTAAACGCTCTGGATCAACCCAACCAGTCATACCTCCGATTAAAGTACCTAATAAAATACCTAAAGGAACAAATAAAAATACAGTCGCTACAACAGCAAAAGACCCTAAAAAACGTCCTAATTGGTAACTTAAAGGGTTAATCGGTTTACTATAAAGTAGTTCTGACATGCGGCTAGTATCATTACGAGTAGCAGTACTCGCAACAAAATTCACCACTAAAAACATCGCAAATATGCCCATAATTAATAGTGTTTGCGCGATAGAGAATGGTCCGTTATATAATACGTTACCACCACCACCGATTTGTACATTTTCACTAACCGTGGCAAAAAAAGTGAGTAAAAAGAAAATCAAACTGGTCACATAAAAAGATGGCTGCCTAACAAAGTAGCGCCATTCAAACATAAACATTTTAGCTAACATAATAGACTCCTAAGCAGCTTTAGTTTGATTAGTATTACGATGTGAATGCAAAGTAGAAAAATACACATCTTCTAAATTAGCAGGTGCACTTTCAAACCCTTCAGGTGCATTTTGCGCTAGGATATGAACAATTGTTTGACCTGCAAATAATCGCTTAGAGATCACAGGCATATTTTTTTCTATTTCAACCGATTCAGCTTGGCTTACTGATTTACGCCAAATTTGACCATTTAATGTATCTGTTAAATCAATTGGATTACCTTGCAGCACAATTTTACCTGAAGCTAATACTGCCATGTTAGGACAAAGCTCAGATACATCTTCTACTATATGTGTTGATAAAATAATGGCTTTTTGTTCACCCAAGCTCACTAATAAGTTATGGAAACGATTTCGTTCTTCAGGGTCTAAACCTGCTGTTGGTTCATCAACAATTAATAAATCAGGATCACCTAATAAAGCCTGAGCGATACCAAAACGCTGACGCATACCGCCAGAAAAACCACTAACCGCATTTTTACGATGCTGATATAAATTGGTATGCGCTAATAAACCTTCAACCGCTTCTTTTCTTTCGCCTTTATTTTTAATGCCTTTTAAAATAGCCATATGATCTAATAATTCATAAGCGCTAATGCGTGGATAAACACCAAAGTCTTGTGGTAAGTAGCCTAACCTTTGGCGCAGTGCTTGAGGATCAGCAAATACATCTATGCCATCAAAGTTAATCGAACCTTTATCAGCTTGCTGTAATGTGGCGATAGTTCTCATTAAAGATGATTTACCCGCTCCATTTGGACCTAATAAACCAAACATACCTTTTGGTATCTCTAAATTAACGTCATCTAAAGCTTTAACACCATTATCGTATGTTTTTGATAATCCATTAATAGTTAACATATTCACTCTCTCTTAAGCACTTGTTAGTTTTGTTTTAGTTATATCGCTTGTTATAAAATTGTAAATTAATTTATTTTACTGTCGCTATGCTAAATAAACAGGCTTAAAAAACATACAAGAAAGTGATTAAAGGTAAATTGCGGTGATAAGTGGTTTTTTGAAATAATAGAATAAAAAAGGACTGAAACAAAAAAACCGCCAAAATGGGCGGTTCTTAATTAGATACTAAACAGTGTAATCAATGGGAATTGTTTGATCTTCATCATTTGCATTAGCGTACACAGCTAATAATTTAGCTTGCTGCTCCATTGCTTCTTTAGCGACGACTGCTTGACGAACTTCATCATTATTTTTTACAACATATGCTTCTTTTGCTGACAACGAATCATCTGTTAAATTTTGATATGCATTATATTTAGCAATTGATTTTTTAGCTTCAATATATTGACCATCATTAGGTAATGTAGGGTTTTCAGGAATGCTTGGTCTATCTGCAGCAAATAAAGCCTGAGCTTGTGAAGACAATTGTACAACCGTAGAAGATACTTCATTTACTGCAGGAGCCTGAACTTGAGCCTGTTCCATTTTAGGTGTACTACTTTGCCCAACTTGAGCATAATGATTTGATGGTTGAATTTGCATATTAACCGCGCTCCCCAGTAATTTAATTTGATAGCTGTATTTTACACTGCCAAACTGAATACTTAGTGAACAATTGTAATTTTTAGTACAAAAATTGTTTTTATGGCATTGTACAATGCTTAATCTAAACAATTTAGCCTCATAAATAATTCGCTTGATCTTTAATCATTACACAGCTATAACAATCAAAACAAATAAAAAGAGCTGCATATGCAACAACATAATAATATCCCATTATCAGATTTTATCGAATATCCACATGATGAAATGCTAGAAAAAGCTAAAGAAAACTACGAAAACATTAAACGTCGCCATTCTATACGATCTTTTTCAGATAGACCCGTGCCAAAAGAAATAATAGAAACTTGCCTAAAAGCTGCGGCCACGGCACCTAGCGGTGCTAACCATCAACCTTGGCACTTTGTTGCGATTCATAGTGCTGATATCAAAAAGCAAATTCGTATTGAAGCTGAAAATCTTGAAAGATCATTTTATGAAGGTCGTGCTGGTGAAGAATGGTTAGATGCCCTAAAACCTTTAGGCACAGATGCCAGCAAACCTTATTTAGAATCGGCACCTTGGTTAATTGCTATTTTTAGCCAAAAGAAAGGCGGTATCCATGCTGAAGATAAAAACCAAAATTATTATGTTCATGAATCCGTTGGCATCGCTACTGGGTTTTTAATTCAAGCACTACATCATAGTGGCTTAGTAACATTAACTCATACGCCAAAACCTATGAGTTTTTTAACTAAAATTTGTAACCGAAATCCAGATAACGAAAGAGCCTATATGCTACTGATTGCAGGCTATCCAGCTGATGATGCTACAGTACCCGATCATGCATTAGTGAAAAAAGATTTAAGTGAAGTTGCTAGCTTTATTTAGGATCAAAGTGATACGTTCCAATAGTATCTGCTTATCAGTAATACTATTGGATTCATTATATTAAGCAGCTTTCATTAAGCTCAAAAAAGCTTGCCATGTTTGCTCTGAATTTATCACTCGCCCATGCCCTAAGCCTTGTGTGGCAGTTAAGTTAACATGTTCAAATTGTGATACTTGCTCAGCAGTTAAATCAAAAGGGGCAAATTTATCACCTTCATCATGCACTATTTGAATTTGCTGTTGCGTTTGCGATAAATGCGGTTCGGGTAACAGCGATTTAAATGTTAAATCATGCTCAACTTCAATATCACTTAACAGATTATGAAATAATCGAGATTTTAATCCTGTTGATAAAATACGCTGCTCAAATGATTGATAAAAACCAAATGTCGGCGCAATCAATAGATGCTTGATTGATTTATCTTGGTTTAACGCACTCACAGTGCCCATTGAGTGGCTTACAATGCAGGCTAAGTTACCTTTACCTTCATGATTTAATACCGTCTTTAACCCCTTAATAAACAGAGGTAAGTTAGCAAATTTTCCTCCACTATTGCCATGCGCTAAATGATCAAAAGCAATTGCTTCATAACCAGCCTCAGCGATTTTTTCCATTAAAGTAAAAAACTGTGCGCCGCCGCCCGCCCAGCCATGTGTCAAAATCACCTTTGGACCTTGACCAATACGATAAAGATTTAAGTCTCCATATTGCGTAGCAAGCTTTTGTTGCTCAAAATCAGTTTGTGTCGATTTTAATTTTTTACTTAATATAGGTGTTAATAACAATTTTTGCGTTTGTTGTTTTGCAAATTTAGGTGCTAAAAAATATGCAGCATTAGAAAGTGCTTTAACTAAATAATAACTCAAAGATTTACTTGTTCTCTTATCCGAAAAATAGATTTTATTACTCATATCTAGCTCCTAACGCGTGTTATTAATGATGTTAATGCCAATTTAAAGCGATTATGTGAAGTATCTTCAAAGCCGACCCAAATCATGCTCTGACTGCCTAAATACAAAGAGTAAAGCTCATAAACAAATTGCTTAGCATCTGTATCTGGTTTTAGTTCTTTTTCATCTATTGCAGCTTGTACCGTAGCAATTAAAAAGCTTAGCCATTTAGCTAAATCATCAGCGACTTTGTCATGTACTAAGCCTGGTTGATCATCAAATTCAACTGACGCTGAAATATATATACAAGTCTTAGCTTGCGACTCATACCACCCTAACCAGTTATCACATACTTGAATTAAACGCTCTAATGGTGATGGTATTTCCAATACAGGAATCGTCACAATTTCACGAAATAAATCATGCGCATATTGCAACACAGCCAACTGTAAGTTTTCTTTTGATTTAAAATGTGAGAATAATCCAGATTTAGACATATCAACGGCAACAGCTAAACTGCCAATCGTTAAATCATTTAAGCTAGTAGAAGTAGCCATTTTTAATGCTACTTCCAGTATTTGCTGTCGTGTTTTTTTTGCTTTACTCATAAAAATTTCAACCAATAATAAAAACTCACACCCTAAAAATAGCACGAACGTGCTTTTTATCAAGTGTTTTATTAATGCACTATATCTTAGAATTAAATTTTATTAGCAAGCTGATTTAAAAAGATCGTTTAATACATAAGTTTGTTAATATCTCTCGTTGAATACTTAACCCCTTTAAAATGAGACTAATAATGACGATTGAGCGCCAAGAAACAAAACAACGCATGAGCCGAATTGTAAAACATAACGGTACAATTTATTTGTGTGGCCAAGTATGTGCTGATGCGACACAAGGGATCAAAGAGCAAACTCAAACTATGTTAGATAAAGTAGATTCATTACTTGAACAAGCTGGCAGTGATAGAAACCATATATTATCAGCAACAATTTATATTAAAGATATGGCTGATTTTGCTCAAATGAATGAAGTATGGGATAACTGGGTAAATGAAGGTTATGCGCCGGCACGTGCATGTGTTCAAGCAAGTATGGCACGTGATGTATTACTAGTAGAAATCTCAGTAGTAGCAGCTGAAATTTAAGCTAGAAGCTAGAAGCTAGAAGAAAACCTAATCTCCTAGCTTCAAGCAGTTTTATGCTTCATTAGGCACAATTTGAATCTCAACACGGCGGTTTAACGCTTTATTTTGCGCTGTATTATTAGCCGCTACTGGCTGTGTTTCACCATAACCTGTCGTATTTAAACGCGCTGCTAAAATGTTTTGATTCATTAGGTATGATTTAACGCTTGTAGCACGTTGCTCTGAAAGTTTTTGATTAAAATCAGCCGCACCTGAACTATCTGTATGCCCTTCGATGCTTAATAATGTTTTATCAAACTTAACAAGTACTTTAGCTACATCGTTTAAAGTCGTGTGAAAACCAGATGTGATATATGACTGACCTGTTGCAAATGTAATATTCGAAGGCATGATCAAACGTAAATTATCGCCTTCACGCACTACATCAATACCAGAACCTGATAACTCATCACGAAAAGCCTGTTCTTGCTTATCCATATAATCGCCAATCGCAGCACCTGCAATAGCACCAATTGCTGCACCAAATACAGCGCGTTTATTTTTATGATTACTAGTTGCTTTACCTAAAACAGCACCTGAAATAGCACCAATCGCAGCGCCTTTCTCAGCGTTGGTAGATGCACAGCCAGTTAATACAAGTGAAGCCACAACGACCGGTACAAGTGTTTTTTTCAATAACATGATTCATTCCCTAAAGGATTTTTATAAAGCGATAACGCAATAATAAATAAAATTAACTGAACACAAGATGAAGCGATTACATTAAATCACAAACCTGTAACCAGAAACTTAAACTATTCATTAATTGGAGGTAAATTATAAGGTTTTACAAGCTCGGTTAACATGCCATTTTTTTGAAAATCACGCATTTTTTGTTTTATTTTATTTAAAATCTCTAAATTATGATATTTACGTGAGAAAGCTGCATAACCCAAAATAGTATCTGTATATCTATAATTTAATTTCTGCAATTTATGACGATCTTGATTTAAGTATTTTAAGGAATAGTCAGCGGTTTCTTCCACTGCAATAACAATGTCAACACGGTCTTTGAGTAACATATCCATAGCAACTTTCTCAGAAGAAACTAAAACTTTATCGAGTGTTAAATCATTATCAAATCGTTCAAAATGTGCTGCTTTTCTTGTAACAGCAATACGTTTATTTGAGAGTTGCTCATAAGTATTAACTTCAATATTATTATCTTTCAAAGCATAAAATACAAAGGACGAATTTAATACCATGTAAGCTGGTTCGATAAAGTCTAAATAGTCATTTCTTTGCGGGTTTTTAATTAAGCCACCCAACATATCTATTTTGCCTTCTTTAGCCATTTTCAAGCAACGAGGAAACGGACAAGATACAACTTGTAATTCAAAACCAACATCAACTTCAATGCGCTGCATTATATCCAATATAATCCCAGAGCCTTGTTGATTAGTATCGACAAAAGTATACGGGGGTGCATGATTAATACCTAAAACGATTTGCGGATGATGTGCTATAGCAACTGGCATATCAAACATCAGTAAAAGTACTAAAAATATCATTTTATAAGATATGAATTTTTTCAAAAGTTACACCTAAAATAAGTGCAAAAATCCTTGCTTTGCAAAAGTAGAAAACATCGCCATTTTAATGTATTTCTCTATGTTTGTCGCTTTGATTACACTATTTACCTGTGTTGGTAACATTTGGCTACAGTTTCCCGCATCTATGAAAATGTATAATAAAAAAACACCTCCTTTTGAATTTAGTTTATTTATATGAAAGCATCAATAATTGCATTACTGACAACCAGCTTCATTTTAACAGGTTGTACGAGTGACGAGACGTATGAAAGCGACGTTACAGCTATTAACTTAGTTAATAACGAATTAAACATTATATGGTTTGATAAAAATAATGATGAAGAAATGTCTCTATCTCCTGATTCAGCGCTCGAGTACGGACAAGCAACTATTGAACAAACCTTATATCAAGATGAATCATATTCTAGCTATTCATTTAAAGCGACTGACGGTAATACTTTAGAAGATGTAATCGAAAAAACATCTTTTAGTTTATCTCATGATGAAGAATATGTTGTTTTTGCTTACCTTGATCAAAATGAAGACTCACAACTTGAGCCGACATTAGGTGCTGTTTTTGTAAAAGACGAAGACATTGCAGATAACCAATACCGTGTAATTATTATGCATACTTTCTCATCAAACACCGGTTTAATAGATGTGTATATCGGAGATAAATTAGTCGCTGAAGATTTAGAATACGGTGATGGTAGTGAGTACATCAATTTAAATATTGACAATACTCAACTTAAAATTACTAAAGCAGATTCAATTGCGCCAATTCTTGAATATACAATTGAACCTGTTGAAGATGAATTCCATACTATTTTCATCGCACCAGAAACAACTGATAACTACAATGCAGCCGCATTTGTTGTTGTAGATAAAGACGAAGATTAATTAATCTAAAATCTAAAAACTTCATTTATTCGTAGTGTTCGAATAAATGAAGTTCTCTCAAAAATACTATAACTTCCAAATATTATAAAATAGAAATTATCTATTTAAAGCGCTATAAAATTGCCATTTTGAATAAAAACAATTAAGGTCACGTTTCGAGAATAAAACCGGAACGCATTGTGCCAAAAATATTTCGTCAGTATAAAAGCTTAATCATCTTTCAAAGCTTGCAAATTCTATTACTGGCATGCATCTATCTTGAAATCCAGTTTACTCCGTTTGAATTTGATAAAAGTACAATTAGTACTTTTTTACATAACTGTGCGCTTTTAGTTTTGCTCCCTTTAGTATTTATTTATTCTCCTATTAAATATATTCAATTTAAAAAATACACCACTAAAACGATATACCTCAGCGCTATTTTTTTCTCTTTTATCACAGGCTTTGCCAGTGCAACTTATACTCACACAGCCTCAGTCCCTGGTACATTTTTATTGCAAATAAAAACTGAAACAAACACAGATAGTGATAATAAAAACTCAGTTCATATCGGCTTCCAGTCCCCTTCACCTAATTCAGGATATGAAAATAAAACAGGCATTGGCATATTTTTAGCTGAAGCCTTTGTACATAGCTTATTTTATTGCTTATGGGCATTATCATTTTTACAATTTGTTGCTTATTTACATAAAAAAAGATTATTCAAAGAGTTAAAAAAACAACAACTGGATATTCTGACTTACCAGCTTAATCCTCATTTTTTATTTAACGCATTAAATAGCATTAGGGGCATGTTGTTTGAGGATAAAACTGAAGCAAAAAAACTACTACAACAATTTAGAGCTTTGTTTCATCATCATTTTGAAAACAAACAACACCAATTAGAGTTACAACAAGAAATAGAATTATGTAAACATTATCTGAAGTTAGAAAAAGTACGATTTGAAGAAAGATTAGAATTGCAGTGGCTTGTAGATCAAAAAGCACTCAACGCAAAAATACCAACGATGAGTTTATTTACCTTTATAGAAAATGCAATTAAACATGGTATCGCACCTATTATGCATGGCGGCTGTATTACTATTCGTGCCAGAATCTATCGTGGCAAACTCACTTTAGAAGTTATTAACCCTATCAAACCTGACTTTACTGCTGATGGTACTAAAACAGGACTCACCAATTTACAAAAAAGGTTAGATTTAATTTTTGATAAAAACTATAAACTTAAGTTTGGCTTAACAACTGATAATAATTATCATGTTAGCTTAGTACTTCCATATAACTTTGATAAAAATAAACATGCGTAGACTTACCGATTACTGGCTAGCCCAGGTACTAATATTTATTCTATTAACGACTTTACCCTTAATCGCATTAAGCGTTGTTGAAGCAAAAAAAGTACTTGTATATACACATGACTGGCTCATTTTTGTCATTATGAATTTAATGGTATTGCACTATGTCGCACGAAAAATAATTGCAAAAAATAAAGCGGCCTCAACTTTAAAAAAGCTATTTAGTATTTTGATTGCCATTGTATTAACTAATTTAGTTTTGCTTTTTCCGTTGAATTTACTCACCATCCTCTGGGACTCAGAATCAACAAATAGAGATAAACTCTATTACGGCCTCATTGCCATCAGCATAAATATTCATATTATTTGGTGTATCGGCTATCAAATGGCTTTATCAGCCAGAGAGAAAAGCAAGCTTGAGCAAGATAATCAAAAATTAAATTTAAAAATTTTAGCACAACAAATACAACCAGAGTTTCTTTATCAGAGTCTAGATAATATTGAAGAATTAATTGAACAAGATGAAGAATTGGCATCAAATGCCATTACAGACTTAGCTGAGCTATTACGTTATAAACTTAAGGCGAGTAAACTTGATAATGTGCTTATTGGTGAAGAACTTCAAGCCGTTAAGCACATGCAGTGCTTGGCTAATTCTGGCGAAATTAATATTATAGATTTACCTCACATCTTAGCGCAAAATGTAACTATACCACCCCTTTGTGTTTATAATTTATTGACATTATTAAATCAAAAAATAGCATCCCCTTTATCTATTTCTTTTCAAATAGAGCAAGGAAAGTGGTATTTGATAGTTTCAGGTGTACTCACCTCACCTAGATTGATCCGCAGAAAAATACTTAAGCAATACGAGATGTTTTTTAGACAAGATGCTGAATTAACTTACATTAACCAGCAACTCATTTTATCTGTAAAATTATAGTTTTAATTCGCCGCTAATGCTTTGGTAAGGTTTTAATTTAAAAATTAATAACATCGCTAAAAAGTGGTCAATAATATCGGCTTGAAGGTGCTCATAAGGGATCCAGCGCTTATCTTGGCTGAAACAATAAAACTCTATTGGCAAACCGTGCTCTGTTGGCTGTAGTTCACGTACCATTAAAGTTAAATTTTGATTCAAACTGGTATGTTGCTTTAAATAAAACTCTGCATATTGACGAAATAAACCAATATTCGTTTGTCCCACTAAAGGCTTTACATTTTTAAGTAAAAACCCTTGCAGGTTTTCATTATTGATTAATTCATTTTGCATTGATTCTGTAACGATTGATATTGATAACATATCAATATTCATGGAGCGTTTGATTCTGCGGCCGCCAGACTCAGACATGCCACGCCAGTTTTTAAATGAATCAGAGATAAGTGCATAGGTAGGTATTGTCGTTATTGTTTTATCCCAGTTGCGTACTTTTACAGTATTTAACCCTAACTCTTCAACTTCACCATCAGCACCAAAACTTTTTACTTCAATCCAATCACCATAAGTTACTAAGCGATTAGCTGCTATTTGAATGCTAGCAACAAATCCAAGAATTGTATCTTTAAATACCAGTAAAATAACGGCAGCTAACGCACCAAAACCCGATAAAATGTAAGCGGGTGTTTTACCTATCATGATACTAAAAACCAAAATAGCAGCTACAATAAAGGTGACTAATTTAATGACTTGGATTAAGCCTTGAATAGGTACATCTTTAGAAAAAGAGAGTTGGTTATATATCGCCCCAGCAATACTCACAACAGAGCTAAATATTAAGCCTGCATAAATGACTAAGAGAATTTGCCCGCCTGATTTAAATATAGATGTAAGTAACTCTGTAGAAGGGTAAATAAAATGAAAGGTTGTTAAGAATAAAATTGTACAAAACAAAACCGAGAGTCTTCGATCAAGTTTATGGATTAAATGACTTAAAGGACCTATTGTTTTTGGCGAGAAGTATAAAGCGATTTTCTGCAAGGTCGGTAATAATAAGCGACTTGCAAATAAGTACACTACAACTAGTAAACTAATACCTAATAATACTGCGATAATCGCAGATATTAAACCAGCCTCAGGCATGTTAGCTAACCAAGGTAAAACCAGTGTTTGTAGCGGGCTCATTTGAATTCCTTTTAGTGAAACTTAAAGTTTAAGCAACCTCATTTTCAGATAGCTTTTTCATGTTTTGCTCTTTATCTTGCCACATTTTATTTAGCTCAGACTGAAACTGCACTCTAAAGTCAGTATCATTACTATAGTCCCCGATTAATGCATCGCTAATAGGCATTACTTCAACATGTACTTGAATACGCTTTACTTTACCGCTAGCAAAATCAACGAAATTAGGTATGCCATCAGGGTAATGTATGGTGATATTAACTATTTTAGAGAGTTGATCGCCCATAGCTTGTAAAACAAAAGCAATGCCACCCGCTTTTGGTTTTAACAATTGCTGAAAAGGACTTTTCTGCCTTTTATGCTTATTTTCAGTAAAGCGTGTTCCTTCAACAAAATTCACAATACTTACAGGTACTTCTTTGAATTTTTCACATGCTTTTCGAGTTGTTTCTATATCTTTTCCACGTAGTGACGGGTTCTTTTTTAATTGTGCTTTGCTGGTACGTGACATAAATGGAAAGTCTAATGCCCACCATGCTAACCCTAAAAATGGCACATAAATAAGTTCTTTTTTCAAAAAGAAATTTAAAAATGGAATACGATTATGTAATAAACGTTGCATCACTAAAATATCAACCCAGCTTTGGTGATTTGCAATTACCAAATACCAATCTTTCGGTTGCAAATCATCTAAACCTGTCACTTCTAATTTAAATGGTGTCATTATATTTTGAATGAGTGAGTTACAAGCAACCCAGCGACTCGCTAAAAATTTAGCAATCCAACTTATAAACTGCTGCCACGGCTTAATTGGGATTAATTTTAAAAATCCACAAATAATAATAGGCAATACCCAAAAAAAGGTATTTATCGCATAAAACCCTATAGAAACGAACTGTCTAACTTTTGATAACACTGAACCCACTACAACTTCCTTAACTACGCTAATATCACAACGGCTACAGCAATATGATAACGCTTTTTAATCTTCAAAATAAGGGGGATACCTGTTAAGTCTCTTTAATATGGTTTTTTGCTTATAAATAGGGGCTTTGGAGGAGTGAAAATGAAAATATGATTTATAAAAAGCAACTTGTATATACAAATTACTCAATTGATTAAATTTGTATATACAAGCTTAAGTTATCTCTCATTAAAAGTGAATTAGTGAGTCACTTTAATACGTTCCAATAAATCAGGCGCTTTTTCACTATCTTTACTCATCGCATAATCTAATTGTACTAATAAACGCTTAGCACCATGCTCTGTTTTAGCAAATTTCCACTGCCTCAAAGCAACTTTTGAAACTTTATCAAATACTTTTTTAGGCTGTGCAGTAACTACGCTTACGTTTTCAACCAAACCAGCAGGTGTAATATCATAAACTAACACTACAGCCCCTTCTGTGCCTTCTTCGGCAGCTAGAACAGGATATTTTGGTTCGATACGCATAATTGGAGAAACCTGTTCTTGTTTCATGCCATGAGCTTCATCTTGATGTGCTACTGCTATACCGCTCAACAAGCTTGTAGTCAGTGCAATTGCAGCTAATTGCGCTAAAGGTTTTGTAGATTTCTTTTGTTTCAGATTATTAATTCTTTGCAACATAGTACTCTTCTCTCCATAGTGTGTATAAGCACAAAGTTTCGTGCTTGTTTGCTCAGCGCATATTAATAAGGCTTTACCATATTCAATGCTCTGTGACTTTGTTTTACTTTTTAATACAGCTGAATCGCATGAGATCTCTTGCACGCGACGATAACTAAAATAGCCAAACCAAATCAGAGGATTAAACCAAAATAAACTTAGAACAATAATCGCTAGGCTATTACATAAGTTGTCTTTACGTTTATAGTGATAAATTTCGTGCTCTAAAATCATTTTTAGCTGTTCTTGACTATATAACTTTTGATAATGAGTCGGTAAAACTAATTTAGGCGAATAAACCCCTAATAATAAAGGGCTTGATACAATATCTGAGTGATACAGCCTTAATCTATCAGGTAACTGTAGTGGTAAATTTTGTGCTGCTGTCAGAGTTAAAGATGATGCTATCTGCTGTTGCTGCTTTGAAAAAAATCCAATAAACAAAATAAAAAACGCACCTACCCCCCAAACTAAAGGTAGATAATTCAACTCCGTTTGAGAAAACTCAGGTGATTGAATCCCCACTAAATAACGGGTAATCTCATTATTTTCAATTGCCACAAACCCTAAAGGCAAATTATTCAAAATTATTCCCACTGGTAATATCAACCAAAGGCTATAACTTAATTTAGCGCCTAAACTAGGTAATGACTTTTTCTCAAAAAACACTAATGCGATCATAATTAAACAGATATAAAGTTGCTGCTCAATTAACCAAGTTAGCAATTGAGAATCAGCTAACATGTTAATCATTGTCTTGTTCCCATTGATCAATCAATTGCTTTAACTCTGATATATCTTGCTTTGATAGTTCATCAGATTTTGCAAAACCAGCAACTAAAGGGGCGATTTTCCCACTGAACATACGCTCAAGTAAGCTTTTACTTTCTTTTAATGTATAAGAGTCTCGCTCTAATAAAGGCGTATAAATATAAGTCCTTTGTTGTTTTTCGAATCCTATAGCGCCTTTTTTTACCATACGATTAAGTAAGGTTTTTACTGTTTTTTCATGCCATTCTTTATTTTCATTTAGCTTAGCAATGATCTCATTTGCTGAAGCAGGATGCTGCTGCCATAACACCTCTAGTACTTCAAATTCTGTTTTACTGATTTCTGTTATTGTCGACATAACGATTACCCTTGTAATTTATAAAGAATAGATTACACCTGTAATTATATAATACAAGCTTTTTTTGATGTTTATTTACCCAGACTAAAAATTAACTTATGCTGAAATTAAATAATAAAAGGGAACTATTATGCTCAAACATGTAATTTGTCTTAGCACTGCACTACTTTTAAGTACTTCATTTAGTTATGCAAACGTAGTTAAAGTACAAAAACTCAATCAGAATATTTATGTATTATTTGGCCAAGGAGGCAATATAGCGGCCAGTATTGGTGAAGATGGTATTTATATTGTTGATGATCAATTTGCTAAATTATCAGACGACATAAAAAACAAACTTAAGGATATAAAACCTGATGTACCAGAGTTTGTTATTAATACCCATCACCATGGAGACCATACTGGTGGTAATGAGAATTTTGCTAAATCAGGAGGGCATATCATCTCTCATGATAATGTACGTGAGCGACTCAAAGATAAACATGGTGAAGCATCCCACTATTTACCAGTGCTTACTTTTTCAAAAGACATCAACCTATATTTTAATGATGAGCATGCAAAACTTATCCATTATAAAAATGCCCATACCGATGGTGATGCCATTGTATTTTTTGATAACGCTAACATAGTGCATATGGGGGATATATATTTTAATTTAAACAGTCTGCCATTTATTGATGTGAATAGCGGAGGTAGTGTTAATGGTGTGATTGATGCAGTTACTGATGTATTAAAAAAAATAGATAACAATACTCAAGTGATCCCTGGCCACGGTCCTATTAGCAATAAACAAGAACTCAACAACTACTTACACTTAGTCAAAAAGGCTAAAGAATTAGTTTTAGAGGCAATGAAAACAAATAAAACTGAACAAGCGATTATTGATGCACAACCTTTAAGCCCATTGAAATTAACTTACTCAAACTGGTTGCCACAAGAACGGGTTACAAAACTCTTTTACCAAAGTTTAAATAAGTGAATTCACTGCCATAAATCTCCTTCATAACCCTTTTACGAGGTAAAAATGACCAAAAATCATTTTTACTCTCGTTTGTCCCCTTAATTTGTTACTTTATGTTTTATCAGAAACATTTTAAAAATATATAAGGGAATAATATGCAAAAAAATCAAAATGAATTGCCAGATCTGTCAGCTATTGTTAGCAAAAAGAAAGGTTCTGCTATCGGTGTAATACTGGCTATTGCTGGCATAGCGACAGCATACCAAGCCATGTATACAGTTGATGAAGGTCACGTTGGCATAATCAAACGTTTTGGTGAAGCAACAGAGCAAGTAAACCCTGGGTTACATACTAAAATCCCATTTGTGGATACCATAGAAGTATTAGAAATTCGTACTCGTAAGAATGTTGAAAAACTAAATGCTTCGACCCATGAGCAAATGCCCGTTGTGGCAGAAGTGTCGATTAACTGGACTGTTAAGCGCGATCAAGCTTTTGAGTTATTTAAAGCTTATGGTGGTTTATCTCAGTTTGAGAGTCGTATATTAGACCCCAAACTCAGATCTGCTGCAAAAGATGCGTTAGCACGATATAAAGCAGAAGAGCTAATACAAAACCGCTCTCAAGTAATTGCGCAAATTGAAGAGTTACTTGTTGATGGCATGAAGGAGTACCCTGTTAAATTAGATTCAGCGCAATTAGAGAATCTCATTTTACCGGCCAAATATATTCAAAGCATTGAAACAAAACAAACTGAGAAAAATTTAGCTGCTGCAGAACAACATAAGCTCGATCGTCAAAAATTAGAAGCGCAACGAGAAGTAAATACTGCTATGGCGCAACGTGATGCTGCAAAAGCTCAAGCTGATGGTCGTGCTTATGCCATTAAAAAAGAGGCAGAAGCTGAAGCCGAGGCAATATCACTAAAAGGTTTAGCGGAAGCAGAAGCGATTAAAGCAAAAGCAGCTTCTTTGAGTAAATCAAAAACATTAGTTGAGTATGTAAAAGCCCAACAATGGAATGGTCAAATGCCAACAACAATAATGGGATCTGACCAAAACGTTTTATGGAGTATTGATAGTAAAAAGTAACCCCTAAATGTAGCTTAACTTTACTTTAAAGCGTAGGCGCGACTTCAGTCGCGCTTGTTTTAACTTATTGTTTTTGCATTCAAAAACAACACAACTAATTCCACTCTATTTTCTTATTTATTTTCAACACGCTTTACAATACCAGTGAAAAGAACAAACACACAAAAAGCCAAGACCACAAGCACAATGCTAATTGGTGCAAATAAAATAGGAGCTTTCATCATCGTGGTCATTAGGGAGTCTTGATAGTAAAAAAACCATTGGTTTTCAGCAGGAAAAATCACTGTATGTAACCAATAAAATACTTTTTGAGGGCCTATAACTAAAACCACCAGCAAGCTGTAGCCTATAAATAATAAAATAGATTTTATTTGAGATTTAAAACTTGGAAGAGGTTTATTTTTATATATAAAGCCAAATGAAAGCGTGCACCAAACCACAAAAAAACCTAATGCCATTTTCATTAATATACTCAATAAATATGCCACATCTTGCAAGTGAGTCACTTCTGCCTGATGTAAAAATGTCGATGTGACTTTGAAATTTTCAGTATTTTTATACGTATAACTAATTTTGTCTAAACCCACCCCATCATTGTGAATAGCAGTGACAATATCTGAAAATAGCGATATATGAGTATCTTTTGAAGTTAGTTCAAAACCTTTTTTATAATAATTTTGCGGACCAAATTCTAAAATAGTTTCATCAATAGATAACAAATCATAAAAAGTAGGGTATAAAAAATCCACCTTAAACATCACTATCCAAGAGATAAAAAATGCGATGACTAAACCACTAAAGCTATATAGAGAAGAAACAAATCCTTGCGATATTTTATTAATCATACATTACCAATATAGCTGCTACAGCAATTAATAATAAACCTAACATATCTTGTTTTTTAGGTTTTTGTTTAAGCCAATAAATGGATATTAAAATAGTAAAAAACACTTCTACCTGCCCTAATGTTTTTACATAAGGCACATACTGTAAACTCATAGCACTAAACCAACCAATCGAGCCTATACAACTGCAAAAACTCACAGCCGAGGTCGTTTTTTTATGCTGCCAAAGTTTATTTAAGGTGTCTTTTTGAGTGATTGAAATAAATAACAATAATAAAATAGTTTGTAAGCTAATAACAATTAGCAGCACCCAAGCGGCACTATGTGGAAATGGCAAGCCTATATTATGACTTGCTTCTCTAATCCATAAAGATGTCAGTGCAAACGCACTGCCAGAGCCTAAACCAAGCATAATCGTTTTAAGGTTGGGTTTTTGTTTAAAGGATAAACCACTTAATAAAAATACAGCAACCGCACCTGTTGCCACACCAAACCAGCCTAAAGCGGATAACTGACTACCAAAAAACATACTACCAAGAATAGCAGCGACAATAGCTTCACTTTTTGCAAGTCCAGCACCTACAGCGTAGTTATTGAGTTTAAATAGTTTCACCATCAAAGCAGTCGCAATGATTTGTGCTAAAGATGCGCCTACAATGAATAAAATAAAGGTCGCATTTAATTTTGGTAGCTCAGTTTGCTGCCACTGATATAAAAGAAATAAATAAAGTGCAGCAATAGGCCCTGCGATTATAAACCTTGCCAATGTTACGCCTGATACACTGACCGACTGACTTAACTTACTTTGTAATGCATTACGCCATGCCTGCATAAATGCAGCTAAAAATGTAAATAAAATCCAACCCAAATCGATCTCCTTAAAAATGAACAAGCAATTTATCAGTTGAGTTAACTATTGTATACAAAGGAGAAATGCGAAATATTCAAGTCTATAGAATTATGCATGCTTTGTTGATCTTAACTAATTGCCCTTCGGGTAAGTCGGCAAGGTGATATTTCTCAAATCTGATGCGTTTTAAATCAATCACCTTATAACCGAGTTGATGACTCATTTTTCGGATCTGACGATTAAGTCCCTGGGTGAGTATAATTTTAAAAGTATCAGCTGAAAGTATAGATACTTTACAAGGCAAGGTTAATTGCTTATTAACAATCAAACCACCCGCCATCTGTTTAGCAAAGTCATTATCTAAAGGCTGTTGCTGTGGTTTTACTTGAACCTTAACCAAATATTCTTTTTCATGGCTAAAGTCAGGATGAGTCATTTGATTACAGAACTCACCATCATTCGTTAAAATTAACAACCCTCTCGAATCTTTATCTAAGCGGCCAATAGGATAAACTCGCTGCTCTGTTGGTAAACTATGACTCAGACTGGCTGGATCATCCATATTAAGCTTACAATCAATACCTACAGGCTTATGATAAGCATAATAAACGCGCTGCGTATCAACTTTAATTCTCTGTCCAAGTATCGTTATGCAATCATTCTCTGTGACATGATCAATATGATTGGCAGGCTTACCGTTAACCATAACATCACCGGCATCAATATGCCTTGAAGCCTGCTTTCGAGAACAGTAACCACTGTGCCCTATATATTTAGCAAGTCTTATCATGTGTCACTTTTAGTCTCTTTCTCATTTATAAAAGGCACTTCTATTGGTGGTAAGTCACCTTTGATTACAACTGTTGCACTGATTTTATCTTGAATTGCTTGTCGGTTTGGATCCCAATAAATTTGCATAAAACCCAATAAACCTGTAGCAAAACCGGCTCCATAACCGCCATAACGACCAAATGAATCCCAGGCATTTAAATATTCACCTGATAATGCGATGACTCTAATACCCATCATTTTTTTACCTGGCGTTTGCCCTCTCCAAAGCAAAGTAAATAACGTAAAATACACAGCCGCCCAACCAAATCCTAAACCAAGATCGGTAATGACAACTTTAATCCACTCAACTAAGCTATGGTTTGTTTCAAGAGGAGAACTTGCTGGATTATCTTTTTTAGATTGCAGCTTTTTTTGCTCTGATTTATAACTTTCATATATTCCCCAAATAACCGCTCTTGCTATTTTGGGGTCAGTTTTGCCTGTCAATTCATTATCAAAAAAACCATCACTGGCAATATCAGTATTTTTTGCTTTTAATTCATCTAAAGCTGCTTGCTGACAACTTGCTTCACATTCATCAGATTTTGTAGCTTCTAAATAATCCTCTATCTGTTTTTGTTGCTGCTCAGTTAAAGTCACATCACTTGAAACTGTAATTAAATCTTCTGAGGAATTAAAATAATCAACGGTTTCATCTAAAAACGCCATACTGGCCACAAATAGTATAATCGCAGCACTAAACTTTAAAAATTTACGTAGCCAAGTTTTTGTTTGTGGTAGGTATTTATCATTCATGCCACGATAAAATGCTAACGCAGCCACAACCGATATTAGCGCAGCACTGAGTTTAGCAGCGACAAATATAAAAAAGACATCTATCAAAATAGCAAAACCACGCCTATTAGCGCTTGCCAGCGGTAGCCCTAATAAGTTTTTGTTAATTTTAAAGGCGTAAGGTGTGATGATTTCTCTGCATTCTTCATTTGATAAATGAAGCTCTTCAAATTCTTTAGGTTCCATGATTTATTTATATCTATTTTAAGTAGTTTTAGAATTTATAACTCAATGAGACTTTAGCGCTTCGTCCCTGCTGAGGATAAGGATGCACTGTCGTACCGCCTTGCTCGTATTGATGGTCTAATACATTATGTAAATTAAACTCAATATTAAAGTCAGATGTGATTTGATGTTGGTAATTTGCATTTAATACTAATGCAGGATCAACACTATAATCTTTAGCATTGGCCTCACCTTCCATAAAAATAGGTGACATTTGCGAGCCGATATAACGAATAATTAAATTAAAATCACTTTGCGGTGATACTGCTATCGTACTGATGAAGTTTGCAGTTAAGCTTGGTACGTTATGAACATCGCCGTCAGTTTCACCATAATTTTCTGAACTAATCGCTTTTTGATAACCTATCACAGCTTTTAAACTCACATCTTTATGTTGATATTGACCTTCAAACTCTAAACCCCAGCTTTTTAGCTCTCCGGCATTGATATAGTTTGGACCTAAAATATCAGCGTTATTATCCCTAAAAATAAAGTCGCTCAATTCGTTATAATAAATATTGGTAGACAGTATTAGATTTTGATCTAAAAGTGTAAATGTGGGTGTTAGCTGTATAGACTCTAACCTTTCAGGCTTCAAGTTTTCACTTCCTTGAAAAGAGGGCAAGGTACTAAAGCGATTCCAAAAAGTTGCATCTACAAATGACGATGCGTAAGACAGTTTTAAATTGAATTGTTCACTTTTGTTATAAACCAAAGACAATCTCGGGCTGAAATCTTCAATATTTTCAGTTTCATAACGGGATTTATAATCATATCTCGCCCCAATATTAGCAAGCCATAAGTCGTTTAATCTATATTTCATTTGCACAAATATTGATGCGATAGACTCCTTTGCTTTTGGTAATAAATCAGCTCTACCCTCAATAGGTAATAAGTCTGAGCCTTCAAAAGAAGTTAACAGTTCGCTATCTTTTATCTTCATAGCGTCATACTGAAAACCAATTAAATAATTAGCATTTTGAGTTTGTTTATTAATACTAGAGATCAAACCAACTGAACGCTCTCGCCATGAAGGCGCCGAATAAGTTTTTGTTTCAGGGTTCACTATCACTAACGAATTAATCTCATTTTCATCCAGGTATATTTCTTGATGCCATAACCAATTATTAAGTTGCTTATCAAAACTAAAATTATAATGTTGCGATTGCCAACCTAAACCTGGCCCTATGCCATTTAACTTTGCATAATCATCATAATCATAAGGCTCACCAGTTTTACCGCCTCCAGAAAAAGGCTCTATATAATGACCCCTTCGCCAATTGGCATACAAGCTCCAATTATCATCTTTAATTTTAGCGCCTATATCGTAGCTAGGTAGATCATCATAACCACCAATAATGGCACTATCACTTTGGCTTGTCTTAGATAAATAAATAGGGCTATTAGGAATATTAATTGTATCCCCTTCACTTTTAAAATACTGACCCCAAGCAAGTACATCTAAATCAGCGATAGTTTGACCGTGTAAGAAATTAACTTGTTGCGTATTATTTTTAGCTAACCCAAGGGTTACTTGAGTTGAATCTAACTCACTACCTTTTTTCAAAATAATGTTAATAGTCGCGGTTAATGCAACGTTGCCATATAAAGAAGAAGCCGGACCTCTCAGGATCTCTATATGTTTGATTTTATCTAAACTGATACCGTAATCAGGTGCTGCCATCGAGTAACTACGGCTATTTAATCTATGACCTTCAATCATGATTAACATTTTTTGCTGTGAAGACGTAAATACACCTCGAGCAGCTACATTTTGCTCATTTTGGTCTTCTACACTAGTGAAATTTGGTACAAAGGTGGTTAATAAATCTTTTAAATTGCGAGCGCCGGTTTCATCTATCATTTGAGCGGTGATCACAGTAATAGGCACAGGCACATCTGCGAGGGATTCTTTAAAAAGAGAAGCCGAAGTAACCTCTATTTCGACTAACTCTTCTAAAGATAGAGAAAATATATCTTCATCGGCAGAAGCTGCATTGATGAAAATAAAAGTTAAACCTAATAAACAACCGCGGATAAAATTCAAAGAAAATTCTTTTTTATGATTCTTTTTATTTATTCTAGAGTTTATCTAGTTAAACAACAACGATTGTTTTCCCTGTATATCAGCACGAATAAATTTATTATCTTGCCAAATCAATAACTCGCCTCTTTTACCTTTTTTTATTGAGGCATCAATTGCTAAAATTTTATCGTTAAAACGGGTTTCCAGTTGCTTCATCGAAGTATGACCAACAACAATGCGCTTCGCATCTAGTTGCTTTAATAAGCTTTCTATTTGTTTTTGGTCTAACTCGTCCTCTTTAAAGAATCCACGATACCAGATTGGGCCAGTTGATGCGTGAAGCACTTTATATATATCATGAGATTTTACCTCTTTTTTACTCAGACCTATACTGTTTCTAAACTGTGCATTAGCCTCTTCTAAACTTAGATTTAAATCTAAAAAATCTTGATGAATACCGCCATGCAAAAATACAAATCCATTTACTTTAATAACTGTTGATTTACTACGCAACCAACGACCTAATACCGTATCTTCTGCAAAAAGCGCTTTTAAATCACGATTAATCACCTTAAGTGTATAAACGTATTTATCATGTAAGTAACGCTCATCACCACGTAAAACCATATATTCATGGTTGCCTAATAAGTAATGTAATTTACCGCCCGCCTTTGCTGCTTGTTGCTCTAATTTATATACTAGCCATAATGCTTCAGTCACAGTATCACCACGGTCAAAAATATCACCTGTAATAACTAAATGCCCTTTACCCCAAGTCCAGTTATGGTTGGCATCAATCACACCATTTTTTTCAAGTAACTGTATAAAAATATTAACTTGGCCATGTATATCACTAATCGCAGCTATTTTTTCTGCATTGTTATATACATCTTTTTCATTTATTTTAAATGTTTTAGGGATTGATAAATCACCTTTATAATCATAGATCTTGAGTTGATTGTTGTTAATTTGATATTCCATCAAAGCTTTATCACCATCAATCAAATAAGGCCCATCATTATATAATTTTGCCGCTGATACTAAATTTGTAAAACAAGCTAAGAAGCCTGTGAACAGTAAAATATGAGTTTTCAATTTTTATATCTCTTAATCTTTTTATCTATTGTACATCTGAGCAAAAATATAATTTGTATACAAATCTATCTTTCTCTTTTTAATCTCTATTTAAAGTTTAACTAATAAAAACAATTAGATAACTAATTAGTTTGAAAATAGTAATCTGTATATATGTGACTTTATTCATTTATTATTATTAGAAATTATGACCTTTCATGATACCTTGTGATTGATTTTTGTATGAGATTTAAATTTTTAGGGCTTAAATGAAACCTGTTTGGATAAATGGCAACAAAATAGATTGGCAACGCAGCGAACTTATCTCTCCAGCGCGTACCACCTCTATAGAGCCAAAAATATTAGCTGTTTTAAAAGTACTAGTTGAAGCTAATGGCGATGTTGTTTCACAACAGTTTATTTTAGATACGGTATGGGAAAATGTCGTAGTTGCACCCAATGCACTTCAGCGCTGTATTGCACAACTAAGAAAGCTATTTTCAGATGATGCAAAAACACAAGAAGTGATCAAAACACACCCAAAAAAAGGTTATAGCTTAGTTGCTAATATCTCTTTATCAGCCCCAGTCCTAAATAACTTAATTGATGAGACAAACACAAGTTCACAATCCGATAGAAAGCATTCATCAACGCAATCTAAACCCTATGTGTTTTTGGTCACTGCAATTATTTTCTTTATTGGTTTTTACTTAGTGACATCATTTAATGGTTTTGAAAAGCAATATAAAACAATAGAGTCACTCACAAGTTCTGACAGTATAGAGAGCATGCCATCCCTATCTCATGACAAACAATTGCTCGCATATATTAATACCCAAGCTGATGATGAATTTTCAGATAAATCTCAATTAATTATTAAACACTTACCTTCTCAAACAAAATCTGTTTTATTAACTGATACGCGCTTCAAAGGTGGACTCTCTTTCAGTCCAGATAATCAATCTATTACTTACTCACAAGTACGATTTTTTAATAACACAAAATGCGCATCTATAATGCAACTCACCATTGAAACCAAAAAAGTAAAACAACTGATTCCGTGTGAAAATAGCTTTTATCATGATGCGCAATGGCTTGATAGTAATACTTTAATAACACTAAAAACAAATAAGATAGCCGATAGCGAATTTGTATTATTTGATGTTTTATCAAATAAACAAACAAAACTTACCACTGATTTTAAAAAGCCAATCAGCTTCGCCTATAACCCGCTCTCACAACACATGGCTGTTATCTCTCAATCTATTAACGATAAATACCAGTTATCATTTTCTGCACTCAACCTCATAAACTCAAAGCTAATCACAACTAATCACTACCCTTTACCTATGAGCAATTTAAATCAAGCTCAGCCAAAATGGTTTAATGAAAACAAACTAATAATTGCCGCAGATAAAAAAATATATTGGTTTGATAATTCAGGCCTAATGAATACCACAGAGATACTGACACCTAATACAATATTTTCTGCACAGCCATTTAATTCTCATGGCGATATACTTGCAGTATTAGGCCAACAAGATATGGATGTTAGATTACGTACATGGGATAAAACTAATTCAGATAACTTTACTGATCACGTGGTTGAACGCTCTACAAAAAAGGAATATTCAAGTAAGTTTCAACCAAACACTCAAAATATAGGTTTGATATCAAACCGAACAGGGCATGATCAAATTTGGATCAATAGCAGCCAAGGGTTAAAACAATTAACGGATATCAAAAATGAACCAATAAGTACTTTTGTATGGTCTACAAATGGCAATAAATTAGCCTTTTTAACAGATAATGCAGTTTGGACTAAAACCTTAAACAACCCTGAAAAAGCATTAAAACTCAATTTTAAAGTCAAAGATATTTACCAATGGTGGCAAGATGGAAACTCTGATTATTTATTAGTTAACGCATTAATATTTGATAAAGCGTCTAATAAAACACAGCCAAAAATCATATCGCTTAACTTAAAAACCTTAGATTTTACTGTCGAATTTATAGGTGAAAACTATTGGGCACAAAAAACATCAACCAATGCTTTGGTTATGAACGATCATCAAGGACGTATTTTTAAACTAGTTAATAATCAAAAACAAATAATTAAAGATTTAGATCACATAACAGTGCAGTGGCGCTATTACTGGCGCAACAACATATTGTATATACAAGATAAGCAACAGAATATTTGGCAATATGATGCGATAAAAGACCAAGCAAATATTATTCAGCAGTTTGATTTAAACTCTCTGTTTATGACTGATTTCAATCCTTTAGAAATGAAAATGCTGTCAGACAATTACGCCCCACAGCAAAAAGATTTAGTGTTATTGAAAGTAGCAAACTAATATTATAATTTTAATACCTTTAATTTATTTTGGATAAATTGAATGCTTTCGTCATCACCCTTTGCTTTAGCTAAAATAAGCGCTTTATTATAAGTCTGTTTAGCCGCTCTATTCTTCTTAGCGGCCAATTGCGCTTTTGCTAAACGTGTTAAGTAATAAGCGTTTTCTGGTGATTGATTGACTACCAGTTTAAGAGTTTTAATCGCATCAGTATATTTAGAGTCCTCTATTTGCATATCACTTAAATCCATCAAAGTATTAATTGAAGATAACTCATAACCATATTTCGCTTTTAAATTATCGTAATAAACCTCTACACCCTTTACCCCAGATGCTTTAAATTGCGTCATATCTGAAGGACTACGGTCTGAAAATAGTTTTTGCACCGCTTTAGATACACCTACCATAGGCCCTGTCATATAATTATCTGTTCGAAAATCTTCTGTATGCCAAGTTAAATTATTATGCGCATATTGATTTAACTTCTTTTCTAATCCCTCAAATAAAGGGGCATTACTAGTGAAGCTGCCTAGGCTTAAATATAGACTTTTATTTTTATAATCAGGCGAAGCCAATCGATTATCAAATTTAGCCAATAAACCTGATTTATCCAAAGCTAAAGCAGGGCTTACGCTAATATATGCATTAAATAGTTCAGGTTTATTAGCTAAAACATATAAAGGAAAATTACCACTACTAGAAAAGCCTTCTAAAATATTAAACGGATGTGTTTTAAAGTGTTTGTTTATATAAGGCATCACTTCTTGATTTAAAACTTCAATAGTTAAATCACTATTGATACCTGAGGCAGAAATATATTTAGGCTCCATATCTGTTTCAATTTCAATATAAGGCACTGTGACGATAATCACTTTAGGTAAAGCACCAAAACCTACATGGCTCAACCAAGCTAATTGTTCTTTCAGAACGTTTATTCGACTGCCTCCTGCTGTTGTATAAAATATAGGATAACGCTCATCAGAGTCATCTTTATAACCATCAGGTAAATACACTTTAAATTTAACATCATGATTAGCAAGTTTACTTGGCAATACCACAGGCTGCTCTATATTTTTTGCCATTAAATGACTGCAATTAAAGATGAAAAAGAAACATAGCAGCAATATATATTTATTAAATCCGTTTTTAATATCGTTCATAATACTCTCAATTATTTAATATAAAATTCAAAGTTACTATCCCTTAAGTCACTGCTATTAAATTGATTTTTAGATGATAAAAAGCTGATGGTTTTATGATGAAATAAAAAATAACCCACTTATTTTTATATAAGTGGGTTATGGTTACAAGATAAGTTGGGTTTAATTACCTGTAATACACAATGCTAATTTTTATAAAACCGAGATGTTTTAACTAGCTTAATATCTGGGTTTTCTACCGATTGAATTGTAAAATTCACATCTGTTATTTTCTTTTTAATATCATATCCGTCAGCGGTGATGGTAACAGGGACTCGATGCATCACCCCTGGACCAATTTTAATGTCTTTTGATACATCGAGTATGCCACCTAATACGCCGTCTGATGTAATATTAAAGTGCAGTGGCTTTTGTGTTTTGTTTATAATTCTTAAAGTATAAGTATTCTCAACTAAACCTTCATAATTAACACGGTAAAGTGCATTACGATCTCTTAATATCGATGTCTCTAACGGCACACGATTAAATGCCCACAAACCCATAAGTACAAATAATAGAACTGTAAATACACCATAACCTACAAGCTTCAACCTAAATTTACTGACGCTTTTACCAGATAGTGCATGCTCACTGGTATATTTAATTAAACCTTTTGCATAACCAAATTTATCCATCGTATCGTCACATGCATCAATACATAAACCACAGTTAATGCACTCATACTGCATACCATTACGAATATCGATACCTGCAGGACATACCTCAACACATAAGTTACAGTCAACACAGTCACCTAAACCAAGTTTTTTAGGATCTTCTTTACGTTTACGACGGCCTCTGTTTTCGCCTCGTGCCGTATCATAAGCAACAATTAAAGTATCTTTATCAAACATGACCGCTTGGAAACGAGAATATGGACACATGTAAATACACATTTTTTCTCTTAACCAGCCAGCATTACCATAAGTACAAATAGCAAATAAAAATACCCAGCCACTGGTGATCCCTGACCATTCAAATGTGAACATTTCACTATATAATTCAGATGCTGGAATAAAATACGACATAAAAGTTGTTGCTGTGAATAAAGATAAAATGAGCCAAACACTATGTTTAGCAAATTTTTTACTAACTTTACTTGCTGACCAAGGAGATTTATCTAATTTGATCCTTTGATTACGTGTGCCTTCAATTTTATGCTCAACCCAAATAAATGCTAAAGTCCAAATTGTTTGCGGACACATATAGCCACACCAAACACGGCCTAACCAAACCGTGATAAAAAATAAAGCAAAAGCAGCCCCCATAAACAAACAAGCTAATATCATGAAGTCTTGTGGCCAATAAGTGACACCAAAGATACGAAATTGCTGCTGTGCAACATCTAATAAAACGGCTTGCTGACCATTGTATTGAATAAAAGGGATCAGGATGAAGCTAAGCATGAGTATCCAACCCATGATTCTGCGAATTTTTTGAAAATATCCTTTTTGTTCTCTAACATAGATCGGCCCATCGGTTTTATAGGGCTTGATGATCATATCTTCTTCTTTAATATCGAATTTCATATTGCTACAACTTAGTGACGGATTCACTTAGTTATAATCAAATATCGAGCCAAGAAGGCACCACCATAAACCATTGATTTTATTTAAAATAAATCTAATGTTAAATTAAAGAAAACACGATATATCACATACGCACGATATATCGCGCTTTAATTACGACTTATATTTAATTTTTTCATTCGAGATCTCAAAGTACTATCTGGCATACCCAATATTTGAGCTGCACCTTGTTCACCACCTATGCGCCAGCGACATTCACTTAATACTTCTAAAATGTAACGTTTTTCAATTTCAGCTAGTGGTACTTTCGTAATGTTTGGCACGTTTTTACTGATATTAAAATTTTGTTTAATATGCAGAATTTTACCTGTAGATAAAATCATTTCTCTTTCTAGGATATTTTGTAATTCACGAATGTTACCCGGCCAGTTATAACGCATTAATTTATCTAAACTGCGATTATTAATACCCTCGACTTGTTTATGTAGCTTTTGATTAAGTTGATGTAATATGCTTTTAGCTAAAGCAGGAATGTCTTCAATACGTTGCCTTAATGCAGGCACCTCAATCGGAAAAACATTAAGACGGTAATATAAGTCCATTCTAAACTTACCTTGTTCAACCATTTTGAGTAAATTTTGATTAGTAGCAGCAATAATACGAATATCAACAGCAATAGTTTGATTACCGCCCACTCGTTCAAATTCTCTTTCTTGTAAAACCCGCAAAAGTTTACTTTGTGCCTCTAACGGAAGCTCGCCAACTTCATCTAAAAATAAAGTACCTTTATGTGCCAGCTCAAATCGCCCTTTACGGGTTTCATTTGCTCCTGTAAAAGCCCCTTTTTCATAACCAAATAGTTCAGATTCTAATAAACTCGCAGTAAATGCCGCACAATTGACTTTTACTAATGGAGAGTGGCATCGAGCGCTTAACTGGTGTAAATTTCTAGCGATGACTTCTTTACCTGTGCCATTTTCACCTAAAATTAATACTGTACTATCTGTTTGCCCTACTAACTCTATTTGCGACAACATTTGTTTAAAACAATCAGTTTTGCCAACTAAGCCAGAATCAGCCCAGCCTTCATTTATCTCAGCTTGTAAGTAAGTATTTTCGGCTTGGAGTTTTTCCGTAAGTTGTTGTACTGTTTTTAATGCATCGCGTAACGCCTGATCTGTTTCCCTTTGCTGGCTTACATCTCTAAATACTGCAACTGCACCTATTAACTTGCCATCCTTATGAACCGGTGTAGATGTATATTCAACAGGAAAACTCGTGCCATCTTGACGCCAAAAGACTTCATGGGTAATTTTACGTTCAATACCATCGCGCATTGTATTATAGATATTACATTCTTCGGCTGGATAATCACTGCCATCAGCATGACTATGATGATGATATTTATGGATGTTTTTACCCAATAAATGCTTTGCTTTCCAGCCTGTCATACGTTCAGCTGCTGGATTAATAAATACCGCATTGCCATCTAAATCAAAACCATAAATACCTTCACCTACAGCGTTTAGTAATAATTCAGAGTCTGCTAAAAATTGCTTTATTGGGTGTGCCACTATTATTTATTCCATTACGCGATATATCGTGGCTTTAATTATGAGTGATAAAAGCCACGAAATACAATGTTATTTTATAGTGTTGATGCGCTACTAAGCTGGTGAATAATAATTAGATTAACGATAAACCACAGATCTTTAATAACAAACTGCCCAGTGCCTGTTAATAAGGTACTTGCAGATAAAGAGCCGCTAAATGTTAATAAGAAAGTCTGCGTCACTAAAAATACCGTACTTGCTAATAACAAAGTAAAAATAAGATAGCGTTTGGTATATAAACTGATAGCTAGTAACAGTGTTATCACTAAATCATATATGCCAATAAGATTTGAGGTCATTTGCAAATCAAAGAAGTGATATAACCACGACATTAGAAAAGAACTTTTAACTAAAGCCTCAATACCTTGCGCCTCAATTAACGTAAACTTCATGCCACCAATCCAGATATATACTAAAGCAACGGGAAAAAAGTTAAGCCATATAAGCTGCTGTTTAGAAAGCTTTTCAGATTTAATTAAATAAAAACCTATCGTAAACAATGCAAAATATTTAATAATGCCTTGCCCTGAGCCTATTGCAGGAAAGCCCCCTAATGAAGCAATCCATACTTTATCACTTAACAAAGTCAATAAAGGCACTAAGCTAACCAAGATCAGTAAATAACCTAGCCAAAGCGTTACTTTTTGATTATTTAAAGCAGAAAAAGATAAAACTGCACAAATGATAAAAACGACTGCTGCCATTAAAACAAATACAGTATTTGGCAATAGCCCATTAAGACTATAAAAGTCAGCAGTAAAGCTAATAGATTTGTGGTCACCAATTAAATAAGTACTTAACCCCATTAAAATAAATGAGGTTAATAATAATATTAATATGGCTTTTTGATGTGATATAAGGTGTTTCATAATAACTCGATTCAATAATAACTAACTTACTTGACCGAGTTTTTACTGTTTTTATTCTGATAATAAAATACCTTGTATATAACTGACTACTTGGCGAGAGTAAATCAGACTTGTATGACTTAAGTGAAATACTTTATGTTCGGCCATGCCTTTAAGCTTAGTTTCATCTAATAATACTGTGCCATCTGACTCACTGCCTCTTTCAAGTATTGGCATTAGACCTAAAGGTAAATCGCCCGCAATGCTGTAAAGCTTAGCCTTAAAAGGCCAATCATTATTTGGAGATAACAAATACTCCACACTATTTTTAAGCAGTTTATCTAACCCTTTTTCATGCATTTGTTTTGCTATGCTACTACCTTTATGTGGCGTGCCTAGAGTAATCACTTTAGTAATAAATTGCGATGATTCAGAATTGTTCTCTAAATACGCCCTCGCAATTAAGCCACCTAATGAGTGGCAAACTAATACTGTTGGTTTATTTACTATGAAATCATCTAACTGGGTAAAAATTTGGTTACTATCAGGGTCACGGCTTTTATATGTCAGGTTTAATATTTTTACACCTGATTTTGCCAATCGGTGGCATAAAGGTTTCATCACAAAACCTGACATATACAAGCCATGTAATACGATGACTTGCATATCTGATACCTCACTCACTTGGTAGTTTGTTGCTGTATGTATATTCAAATTAATACTATGTCCTTATCAATCTCTATTTGAGTTTAGAGGCTCAATTATCTTATGTCATCTTACTTGCGACGATAAAATGTAAACCCAACTAAAGCTAATAGCATATATGCCGCCGAACCTGAACTATGTACCACTTCAACATACTCTTCTTGAACATACTCTTTAGACTCTAAAGCAAGTCCAGCTAAATTAGCCCATGAATTAGAACTGATATAATGTAATTCATGCCCGTAATCAGCATCTCTTAAAACAACTTCAATATCATAATAACCACTCACAAAACCTGATTGTAGATTGATATCAAAATACTGCTTATCTTCTGTTGAATCAGCATAAATAGTAAAAGCATTGCTTGAGTAAAATAATTGACCATCAATCACAATATCAGCAACAACATTCTGATAACCATATGTGGTATCGGCATCAATCGCTAAAGTAAAATTTTCATAATACTGATCATTATCTATATCTTGATGGTATTGAATTGCAAGTGAATAAATAGATAATTCATTATCTTGATCATATACACTGCCTTCTAACGGTAAGTCTTCTAATGCATAAAAATCATTATGATTGGCAGTTAAATAAACCTCTGAAGAGTAAGCATCTCGCACTGTAATATAAACTTGATAATAGTTTGTAGGCAATAAATCAAAAAACTGAAAGTCAAACTGCTGGTTATCTTTATCTGAATCACCATTTAAGGTAAATAAATCAGATGTATATACAAGCTCTGATATACCGTTTTGATTTATAAATGCGATATCAACAAATACATCTAAACTTGAATAATCCGTATCTAAATCAAAATTTAAGGCTAAATTTTGAAAATAGCCATCTTGATCTAAATCTTGGTATGCCTCACTCGTTACATCATAAAACCAAATTGGCTCTTGATGATTCATAACTGAGTTTTTAACTGCACTTTTAACTGCATTCTGCTTTTTTACAGATTGCTGAACTTTAATACTAGGGGAAGCTTTAGTGAGTATTTCTGCCGAGGCAGTAAAACTGCTCAAAACTGCTATTAATAATGTAACTGTAAATAAACGCATTTGTGTATTCCGCTTTTATGTTTGCTTACCTATATAAAAGCGGATCTGCGCTGAATCAAAACTGAACAAATGTAATTATTTGAAATTACTTTGTAATCAAAGTTTATTTAAAGCACTATTTCAGTTGAATTGGTTCTACTAAAACACTGCTATTTTCATCTGAAAACCATACCTGGCCATCTTGAACAGTCACGGATAACTGCATGCCTCTGCCGATCATGCCAGCTAACTCTTGAGTCGTTGCAAAAGGTAAGCTAAATACTTCTAAGTTATCCATTTTATTTAACTTCTGAGCATTTTTTTGCCACCAAATATCTTGTGCACCTTCGCCATATGAATAAACACGCACCTTTTTAGAGCGGTTACTGGCTTTTTTTACACGTTTTTCATCAGGTAACCCTAAATCAATCCAAAGCTCTATTTCTTCTGAATAATTTACATGCCATAGCTCTGGCTCGTCTTCTTCACATAGCCCTTTGGTAAACTCTAATCCTTCACAAGCATTTAAAGCAAAAGTTAAAATACGCACCATTAAACGCTGATCTGTTTCAGACGGATGCTGGGCAACAGTAAAACTAAAATCTTGATAAACATGTCTATCCATATCGCTTAGCGATAGTTTTACTTTGAGAATTGTTGCTTTAAGTGCCACTTTAAGTACCTTAAAAAAGAGAATTTTAAAAATTTGTGCCAGTATACCTGAATAATGTTGGCTCAAGACACTATCGCCAGTTAAAATACAATCTGAATTTAAAGTGAGGAGTAAATAAATGGCTATCCAGTGGTTCCCAGGGCATATGAATAAAGCCCGTAACGAAATAAGTGAGATCATGCCGCAGATGGACGTGATCATTGAAGTACTGGACGCACGTATTCCTTACAGCAGCGAAAACCCAATGATCAGTGAATTACGTGGCGATAAACCTGTAATTAAAATACTGAATAAAGCCGATTTAGCAGATCCTAAGTTAACAAATGATTGGATGAGTTATTTAGAGCAAGAAACGGGTGTTAAATCTTTAGCTTTAGATACCAACAAAGCAGGTGAAGTTAAACGCATTACTGACCTGTGTAAAAAATTAGTACCTTTAAAAGTAGGCGCTGATAAACAAATTAAAGCCATGATTATGGGTATTCCAAATGTAGGTAAATCTACGCTGATCAATACATTAGCAGGGCGTATAGTAGCTAAGACAGGTAATGAACCAGCGGTAACTAAAGCACAGCAACGTATTAAAATTGATGAAGGCATCATGCTTTACGATACACCAGGCATGTTATGGCCAAAAGTTGAAAATGAGAATTCAGGCTTTCGCTTAGCCGCAACAGGTGCTATCAAAGATACTGCCCATGATTATGAAGAAGTAGCCAGTTATACTGCTGAATATTTATTAGCTTCTTACCCTGAGCTTTTAACAAAACGCTATAAAATTGAAGACTTACCAGAAAATGACTGGGAGTTTGTTGAAATGGCGGGCAAAAAACGTGGTTGTATTCGTTCAGGAAACCAGGTTGATACCCATAAGATGTCTGAAATTCTGATCAATGAATTAAGAGATGGCATTATCGGTCGTGTGACCATGGAAACACCTAAGATGCGTGATGAAGAAGAAGTGATTGTAGCTGAAATGCGCGTTAAAAAAGCTGCGCAATTAGAAGCTAAAGCGCAAGAAAAACTTGCGCGTCGCTCTCGCGCAAGAAAAAATAGACGTTAATTTTATTTTAATAGGGAATGAGTTAAGTTTCGGTTCAGGTAAGCATTGCTATAGTAGCGTTATTCCCTGGAACGATTACTCCCTGATGTAAAAATTCCCTTGTAGCATATTAAATTAATGCTTTAGCCGACTTATTTAAGTTGGCTTTTTTTTTACTTGCAATATAATACGCTTAAAAAAGGATAAAAATGAAAAAATGGATTTTATTTACTGTATTAGCATTAATCGCATTATTGCTTTGCACCTTAGTGACAACCTCAAATGTCAATAGCACCTATCAAAAAACAACCTTAATAAAAGCTAACGACTTTCAAATGGCTTCTCAGTTAAATAATACAAAAAGCAAAAAGACGACTAATTTCGAGCCTGAATCCTACAATCAGTGTGATAAATTTATAAAAACATATCAAAAACACAAGAATCAGATAGGAAGAAATATAAATTGGGAAAAATTCTTAGCCGATGACTATCATGTCGATGATATAACACTGACAATAGAACACATTCAAAACAGTAATTTTGCATCCAGTTGGCGGGTAGAGCAACTCCGAAAAGGCTCAACACTCAACAAAAGCAATAATGACATAAAAAATCATATAAAAGATTTAATACCAGACTTACCAAGTTTCTTTCATATTGAAAAAGCAGTACCCTTGCCCGACCTCGAAAAAATAAACGATTTAAACTACCATGATGCGCATAATTTGCTTAAGCGCTTAACTCTAACAGTTGATGATATAGCATGGTTAATCACACAAGAAAACATACCCCAACCTTTAATAATTGAAGCCCTTAACAATCAAAATCTTAATAAAATTATAGGCTACGATAAAATTGATGCAATATCACTATTAGATTATGCCGTAAATTATAATAAAGACTCTGTTGTTGAATTCTTACTAGATCATGGTGCAACAATTTCAAATGATCTGTATTTAGGTTCGACGATGGAGTGGGCACTAAAAAATTTAATGGTTCAATTTTGGAATCAAGATCAAAAGGAAAAAGTTTTAAAAAGCATAAATATTGTAAAAAAATTAATCCATCTAGGAGCAGAAGCACGATTTAGTGTAAAGAACGAATTTGAAATTAAGGGTGACTTTCCCCGTCAATTCTATCAATTCAAAGAGCTTGAAATTAAAAAGCTATATGAAGAATATCAATTAGATTTAATACAAATATCTGAACGTAAAACATTAGTTGTTGATAAACAGTCAGAATTAATACAAAGAATAACAACAAAAATTTCAAAGAATGTAACTAAAGAAACATCAATCAAAAACTCAATTTCGACTTTTCATAACTGCCGTAAAATGATCTCCAAGATAGAAGACAGTTGGAAACCAAAACCTCTTAAACACTTTATAAATCAGCTTTCTGAAAATAAAATACCTATCACTAAAGAAAATCTACAAGAGATAGATCCTATTTTAGCCACATGTTACTTTAAAAAAGAGAACCCTTTTCGCATAGAAGTAATTGAGAACTCACCTAGCACCAAGCAAATTTTTAAAGCTCTCAATGAGAAAGATATCAATAAAGCAATAAGTATCGCAGAAAGTAAAGAATACTCAATGAAACAAAAAAGATGGCTTTTTTATCAAGTTTTAGGCTGGGATACGGCATATTATTCAGAACTACAAAATAGCGATTTGCACCAAAGTAAATTTAACTATCGATATTTTTCTGCTACTAAAATTGAAAGTATAAAATCATTTGTTGAAGCGGGTTTTGATTTAGATTATATAGATGAACAAGGTACCACTCTGCTTCACTTAGCGATTCAAAAAAGAAACCTAATACTATTAAAATACTTATTATCTGAAAATGTTTTACTCGATGAATACAATTTATCTGATGATTTATTATATTTATTTCTGAGAGAGCTCAGTAAATTTACTGAAGAGGCGAGATTAGCTTTTTTAACCGAGTTAATGGCATTAGAGCCACAAATAAACCATCACCACTTGCGTGCAATGTCATTATTTAAAATGCGAAATCAAGAGCAATACCTCGAAATAATAGACTTATTTCCTAATTTTGCGATAACAGATAAAACACCTTTGCCTAAAGCATATTGTGGATTTTATTAATATTAAAAACACATAATATAAAGAAAATTTTTTAACAATTAAAAGAGTTAAGTTTCAGTTCAGATAAGCACTGCTATAGTAGCGTTATTCCCTGGAACGATTACTCCCTGATGTAAAAATTTCCTTTATTAATGCTTTAGCCAATCTCTTTAGGTTGGCTTTTTTTTGCCTAAAATTTAGAGTATTAGTTTTTTATAAAGTGACAATAAATAAAGTTTTGCTTGGTATTAAATGGGGTTTGGTGCGTTTCTTTGTGATGAGAGACTAAGGTAAAACATTCACCTAGCGCTAAAGCCAATGAATGTGGGTTATATCTACATATATCTAAACCACTACATTTCTCAGGTCCATCCTCTGCAAATGTAGCAATAATCACATGACCATTTTTATTTAATATATGCGTTAAATTATTTATATATTTTTGACGATTAATCTTATCAGTCAAAAAGTGGAACACAGCCCTATCGTGCCATAAATCAACTTTAAGCGCTTTTAATCTTTCATCAGTTATATCAGCTTCAATCCAATTAATTTGCTTGGAAATGTCTCCTAAGCGTTCTTGTGAAGTTTTTAAAGCTGCTAGTGATAAATCTAAAACCTGTAACTTTGAATAACCTAGTTTAATCAAATCATCCACTAAAATTGAAGCACCACCTCCAACATCAATCAAAGATGCTGATAAAGGTAAACCTAGTGAGTTTATTAGCTCAAGTGACTTAATACTATGAGATTGAAACCAGCTCACCTCATCATATGATTTAGTTGTATATACATTTTCCCAATGATCTTTTACTGTCATATTATTTATTCTATTGCAGTCTTTTTAAGACTATCTCATTATTTCAGGCATTAAAAAAGGCCGCATAAGCGACCTTTTTATTAACAATTAGAATTAACTAATTATTATTCTACGATGCTAGCAACAACACCAGCGCCTACAGTACGGCCACCTTCACGGATAGCGAAGCGTAAACCTTCGTCCATCGCGATTGGACAGATAAGTTCAACAACCATCTTAACGTTATCACCAGGCATAACCATTTCTACGCCTTCTGGTAATTGAACATCACCAGTTACGTCAGTTGTACGGAAGTAGAACTGTGGACGGTAACCTTTGAAGAATGGAGTATGACGACCACCTTCATCTTTTGAAAGTACGTATACTTCAGACTCAAACTTAGTATGAGGCTTGATAGTACCTGGAGCTGCTAGTACTTGACCACGCTCAACGTCTTCACGCTTAGTACCACGTAGAAGTGCACCAATGTTCTCACCAGCACGACCTTCGTCTAGAAGCTTACGGAACATTTCAACACCAGTACATGTAGAAACTGTAGTTTCTTTGATACCAACGATTTCAACTGAATCATTTACGTTGATGATACCAGCTTCAACACGACCAGTTACAACAGTACCACGGCCTTGGATTGAGAAAACATCTTCGATAGGCATGATGAATGCTTTATCGATATCACGCTCTGGCTCTGGAATGTAAGAATCTAGTGCTTCTGCAAGCTCAACAATCTTATCTTCCCACTCTTTCTCGCCTTCAAGCGCTTTAAGAGCTGAACCAGCGATTAGTGGTAAATCATCACCTGGGAATTCGTATTCTGAAAGAAGTTCACGAACTTCCATTTCTACTAGTTCAAGTAGTTCTTCATCATCAACCATGTCACATTTGTTCATGAAAACGATGATGTAAGGAACGCCAACCTGACGTGAAAGAAGGATATGCTCACGAGTTTGTGGCATAGGGCCGTCAGTTGCAGCTACTACTAAGATAGCACCATCCATTTGAGCAGCACCAGTGATCATGTTTTTAACATAATCGGCGTGACCAGGACAATCTACGTGTGCGTAGTGACGAGTTGGAGTATCGTATTCAACGTGAGAAGTTGAGATAGTGATACCACGTTCTCTTTCTTCTGGCGCGTTATCGATTGCAGAGAAATCTTTAGCTTCACCACCGTATACTTTTGCAAGTACGTTTGTGATTGCTGCTGTTAGAGTTGTTTTACCGTGATCTACGTGGCCAATTGTACCAACGTTAACATGCGGTTTTACGCGTTCAAACTTTTCTTTTGCCATCTTAAAAATTCCTATTAAGAATATAATAGTCCAATCCAGCCTTGCGAGCTATGAATCGGACCGAACTAAAAATTATCTAGCAGTACGAGCTGCCATGATTGTTTCTGTGACATTTTTTGATGCCTCAGCATACTTCAAAAACTCCATTGAGTATGAAGCTCGACCTTGTGTCGCAGATCGAAGGGCGGTTGCATAACCGAACATCTCAGCTAATGGAACAAGTGCATTCACTTGTCTTAATCCACCAGGAGCATCGTCCATACCTTCAATCAAGCCACGACGGCGGTTTAAGTCACCAACTACATCACCCATATTGGATTCTGGAGTAACAACTTCAACTTTCATCATAGGTTCAAGTAATGCAGGGTTTGCATCTAATGCACCTGTTTTTAAACCCATGGATCCTGCGATTTTGAACGCCATTTCATTGGAGTCAACATCGTGGAATGAGCCATCAAACAAGGTTGCTTTAACACCAAGTAGAGGGAAACCAGCAAGAACACCATTTTGCATTTGTTCTTGGATACCCTTATCTACTGCCGGTATAAATTCACGAGGAACAGCACCACCTACAATTTCGTTTACGAATTCGTAGTTTGGCGCATCATCATCGTTAACGTCTATTTCTAACGGTTCAAGTCTAAGCCATACATGACCATATTGACCTCTACCGCCTGATTGACGTATAAATTTGCCTTCAACTTCTACAGTTTTACGAATCGATTCGCGGTATGAAACCTGAGGTTTACCCACGTTACACTCAACGCTAAATTCACGTTGCATGCGATCTACGATAATATCGAGGTGGAGTTCACCCATACCTGAAATAATTGTTTGACCAGTTTCATCATCCGTATGGACTTTGAAAGATGGATCTTCAGCAGCTAGTTTACCTAGTGCGATTCCCATTTTGTCTTGATCAGCAACTGTTCTTGGTTCTACTGCAATTGAAATAACTGGTTCAGGGAAGTCCATACGCTCAAGCGTAATAACAGCATCCTGATCACATAAAGTTTCACCTGTGGTGACTTCTTTAAGACCAATCGCAGCGGCGATATCACCGGCTCTTACTTCTTTGATTTCTTCACGGCTATTAGCATGCATCTGTACGATACGACCAAAACGCTCCTTTTTACCCTTAATCGGGTTATAAACGAAGTCGCCTTGTTTTACTACGCCAGAATACACTCTAAAGAAAGTAAGCGTGCCAACAAATGGGTCGGTTGCAATTTTAAATGCAAGCGCTGAAAACGGTGCGTTGTCATCTGCCGGACGCTCAGCTTCGGAATCATCTTCAAGAACACCTTGAATTTGCTTCACTTCAGTTGGCGACGGTAAATAATCAACAACGGCATCTAATACTGCTTGAACACCTTTATTCTTAAAAGCTGAACCACATGCCATAGGAACGATTTCGTTCGCTAAAGTACGCTTACGTAATGCGCTTTTAATTTCAGCTTCTGAAAGTTCACCTTCTTCAAGGTATTTATCCATTAGCTCTTCGGTAGCTTCAGCAGCCGCTTCAACCAATTGTTCACGATACATTTCTGCTTCTTCTAATAAATCAGCAGGTATCTCATCGTAACTAAAAGACATGCCTTGATCTTCATCAGACCAATTTATGACTTTCATTTTAACTAAATCAATTACGCCAGAGAATTCTTCTTCAGCGCCAATTGCAAGTTGAATTGGAACAGGATTAGCACCTAGGCGGTTCTTTATTTGGTCGACTACCATAAGGTAATCTGCACCAACGCGATCCATCTTGTTTACGAAGATCATTCTTGGGACTTCGTATTTGTTCGCTTGTCGCCAAACTGTTTCAGTTTGCGGCTGAACACCAGAGGATGCACAAAGAACCACTACAGCACCGTCAAGTACACGCAACGAACGCTCAACTTCAATTGTGAAGTCAACGTGTCCTGGCGTATCAATGATATTGATACGATGGTCTTGGAACTGTGCGTCCATACCTTTCCAGAAACATGTGGTAGCAGCAGAAGTGATCGTGATACCACGCTCTTGCTCTTGCTCCATCCAGTCCATCGTTGCAGCACCGTCGTGAACTTCACCAATCTTATGTGAAAGACCAGTGTAGAAAAGCACACGTTCAGTTGTGGTAGTTTTACCAGCGTCTACGTGTGCAACGATACCGATATTACGGTAGCGCTCGATTGGGGTTGTACGTGCCATACTATTCCTCTTAAAACTTTAAACCACTTAAACAAGAAAGATCTGACTAATAAGCCAGACCATTTCAATTTTAAGCAGTGACTACCAACGGTAGTGAGCGAATGCTTTATTCGCTTCAGCCATACGGTGAACGTCTTCACGTTTCTTAACCGCAGTGCCTTTATTATCAGCAGCGTCAACGATTTCTTGAGCTAAACGTAAGCCCATAGATTTTTCGCCACGCTTACGTGCAGCGTCTACTAACCAACGCATACCTAATGCGTTGCGACGAACTGGACGTACTTCTACAGGAACTTGATAAGTAGAACCACCAACACGGCGAGATTTAACTTCTACCGTTGGGCGAATTGCTTCAAGTGCTTGTTCAAAGATTTCTAGATGCGCTTTACCTGATTTCTCAGCAGCCACGTCTAACGCACCGTATACGATTTTTTCAGCAGTTGATTTTTTACCATCTTGCATTACAACATTTACGAATTTCGCAAGAAGTTCTGATCCGAACTTAGGATCTGGAAGAATTTTACGTTGACCTACTACGCGTCTTCTAGGCATTTTGTATCTCCGGTTTATTCAGGTTGGACTTGTTAGTCTCATACCCAAAACAAAAAAATTAAATTATGTGTTTGGCCTTACTAACGGAGACTATTAACCCTTAGGTCGTTTAGCACCGTATTTTGAACGTCCTTGACGACGATCACTTACACCAGCACAATCTAATGCGCCGCGTACTGTGTGAAAACGCACACCTGGTAAATCTTTAACACGACCACCACGGATAAGGATTACACTATGCTCTTGCAAGTTGTGACCTTCACCACCGATGTATGATGTTACTTCGAAACCGTTCGTTAAACGAACACGCGCTACTTTACGTAATGCAGAGTTTGGTTTCTTTGGAGTAGTAGTATATACACGAGTACAAACACCACGTTTTTGCGGACATGCTTTAAGCGCCGCTGAGTTGCTTTTTACAACTTTACTTCTACGTGGCTTACGTACAAGTTGGTTGATAGTTGCCATTAAATAGCTCCTAATGATTAATTGACTGCTGAAAGAATTAAAATTCTGCCTAATGCTAGTTCAAAAAAGATTGAATTTTTACACTCTAAATTTTTTGCCCTCAACATAAGGGTGGCGGAATTTTAATGAGCAAAGTTTAACCTGTCAACAATTAGCGTAAAAAAGGCGGTATTAACCGCCTTTTTTCTTTATTTTGTCTTAAATTTGACTAAAAGACTCAAAAACTAGTCGCCTAGGGTCGCGTTAAGTGCATCAGTTAATGCTTGAGCAGCATCTTCTGCACTAACCGTCTGTTCTTCAACAGCTGGTTCGTTACGCTTTTTACGACGTGCCATACGTTCTTGATGATAAGAGAAACCTGTACCCGCTGGGATCAAACGACCTACGATTACGTTCTCTTTCAAGCCGCGAAGCTCATCGCTCTTACCATTTACTGCTGCGTCAGTCAGAACACGTGTTGTTTCCTGGAACGATGCTGCAGAGATGAAAGATTCTGTTGCCAATGATGCTTTAGTGATACCCATTAACTGGATTTCAAACTGAGCTGGGATCTTGCCTTGCTCTTCAAGTTCACGATTCGAGATATTTACTCGAGATACTTCAACTTGTTCGCCTTTTAAGAACTCAGTGTCACCACCGTGAGTGATAATACACTTACGGATCATTTGACGGATAATTGTTTCAATGTGCTTATCATTGATTTTTACGCCTTGCAGACGGTAAACGTCTTGCACTTCGTTAACAATGTAGTTAGCAACATCTGTTACACCACGAAGACGTAAAATGTCATGTGGAGACTCAGGACCATCGGCGATAACCTCACCTTTAGACACAGACTCACCTTCAAACACGTTAAGTTGACGCCATTTTGGAATCATCTCTTCGTAGTGGTCACCCTCTGGCGGAGTGATAACTAAACGTTTCTTACCTTTAGTTTCTTTACCGAAGCTAATTGTACCAGTTACTTCAGCTAAAATAGCAGGCTCTTTTGGTTTACGCGCTTCGAATAAATCGGCTACGCGCGGTAGACCACCCGTGATATCACGAGTTTTTGAACCTTCCTGCGGGATACGTGCTAATACGTCACCTGGATTAACGGTATTGCCATCACTTACTTCGATTGTTGTAAATGCAGGTAAACGGATTTCTTGTAAACCAGTCTCTTCACTTTCAACAATTAGTTTAGGCTCTTTCGCGTTAAGCTTAGAAAGATCTTTCACAACCATACGAGTTAAACCAGTTAACTCATCTGTTTGTGTTTCAGTGTTTGACTCATCAATGTCACTGAATGTAACTTTTGATACACGCTCAACAACGATTGGGTGACTATGCGGGTCCCAAGTTGCTACAACGTCGTTCGCTTCAATTGCGTCAGCATCTTTAACTGCTAATACTGCACCGTAAGGTACTTTATAACGCTCTTTTTCACGACCGTGATCATCAATAACACAAATTTCAGTTGAACGTGAAGTAATAACAAGCTTGCCATCAGTATTAGTTACTGATTTAGCATTATGTAGCTTAATAGTACCTGTGCTCTTAACTTGTACTGAGTTTTCAGCTGATGCTCTTGATGCCGCACCACCGATGTGGAATGTACGCATCGTAAGCTGTGTACCTGGCTCACCGATTGATTGAGCAGCGATAACACCTACTGACTCACCTTGGTTAATCAGGTGACCACGTGCTAAGTCACGACCGTAACACTGTGCACAAACACCGAAGTCATTTTCACAAGTGATGATTGAACGTACACGTACTTCATCAACTGAGTTTTCTTCTAACATGTCACACAGTTTTTCGTCTAGCATTACATTACGTTCTACAAGAACAACATCTGTAGTACCAGGCTTAATGATATCTTCTGCAACAACACGACCTAATACACGTTCGCGTAACGGCTCAACAACATCACCACCTTCAATTAGCGGTTTCATTGTTAGACCATCTAATGTGCCACAATCTTTGTCATTGATAACCAAATCTTGTGCAACATCAACTAGACGACGAGTTAAGTAACCCGAGTTAGCTGTTTTAAGTGCCGTATCGGCCAAACCTTTACGCGCACCATGCGTAGAGATGAAGTACTGTAGTACGTTCAGACCTTCACGGAAGTTCGCTGTGATTGGCGTTTCGATGATTGAACCATCTGGACGTGCCATTAGGCCACGCATACCAGATAACTGACGTATCTGAGCTGCACTACCACGAGCACCAGAATCGGCCATCATAAATACTGAGTTGAATGAATCCTGTTGAACAGTTTCACCTTGAGCAGTAACTACGTCATCTTTTGATAAGTTATCCATCATCGCACGTGATAAGTTTTCATTTACACGTGACCAAATATCGATAACTTTATTATATTTTTCACCAGCAGTAACAAGACCTGATTGGAATTGTTGATTGATTTCGCTTACTTCTGCTTCAGCGTTACCAATGATTTCTGGTTTAGTCGGTGGAATTTCTAAATCGTCGATACCTATAGAAACACCAGACTTCATTGCATAATGGAAACCGGTATACATGATTTGGTCAGCAAAAATAACTGTATCTTTAAGACCTAAACGACGGTAACACTCATTAAGCAAGTGAGAAATCTGCTTTTTACCCATAGGGTTATTGATTAAGAAGAACGGTAAACCTTTAGGTAATACTAAAGAAAGAATCGCACGACCAACTGTAGTTTCTACAATGTTAGTCACTTCAGTACGGTTACCTTCAGCATCAATTTCAGTTTCAGTCATACGTACTTTTACAATAGCGTGTAAATCAAATACGCCTGCACGGTAACCTTTTTCTGCTTCTTTAGCACTCTTAAGTACTGCACCTTCGCCTTTAGCGTTAATGCAATCACGAGTCATGTAATAAAGACCTAATACAACATCCTGTGAAGGAACGATGATAGGCTCACCATTTGCTGGTGATAAAATATTATTTGTTGACATCATTAGTGCACGAGCTTCAAGCTGCGCTTCAATTGTTAACGGTACGTGTACCGCCATTTGGTCACCATCGAAATCGGCATTGTATGCCGCACAAACTAGTGGGTGTAATTGAATCGCTTTACCTTCGATTAGTACCGGCTCAAATGCTTGGATACCTAATCTATGAAGTGTTGGTGCACGGTTAAGTAGTACTGGATGTTCACGGATAACTTCATCTAAGATATCCCAAACCTCAGCTACTTCACGTTCAACCATCTTCTTGGCAGCTTTAATCGTAGTTGCCATACCTTTAAGTTCTAACTTACCGTAGATAAACGGCTTGAATAACTCAAGTGCCATTTTCTTAGGTAGACCACACTGATGAAGTCTTAAAGTTGGACCTACGGTAATTACAGAACGGCCTGAATAGTCAACACGCTTACCAAGTAAGTTTTGACGGAAACGACCTTGCTTACCTTTGATCATGTCAGCAAGAGATTTCAGAGGACGTTTGTTAGAACCAGTAATAGCACGACCACGACGACCGTTATCTAATAATGCATCAACCGCTTCTTGTAACATACGCTTTTCGTTACGTACGATAATATCTGGCGCAGCCAGTTCAAGAAGACGCTTAAGACGGTTATTACGGTTAATAACACGACGGTATAAGTCATTTAGATCAGAAGTCGCAAAACGACCACCATCTAGTGGTACTAATGGACGAAGATCAGGAGGCAGAATTGGTAATACTGTCATGATCATCCACTCAGGGTTATTACCTGATTGGTGGAAAGATTCCATTAATTTAAGACGTTTTGTGATTTTCTTACGCTTAGTTTCAGAGTTGATTGTTGGTAACTCTTCACGCATTTCTGCGATTAACTGGCCTAAGTCTAATTCACGAAGTAAATCAAGTACTGCTTCAGCACCCATTTTAGCTTCAAATTCATCGCCATGCTCTTCTAGTGAATCAAGATATTCTTCTTCACCTAAAAGTTGACCACGCTCTAATGTTGTCATACCAGGCTCGGTAACAACAAAAGATTCAAAATAAAGAACACGTTCGATATCACGAAGTGTCATATCTAGCATTAAACCAATACGAGAAGGTAATGATTTAAGGAACCAGATGTGTGCAACTGGGCTTGCTAATTCGATATGACCCATACGGTCACGACGAACTTTAGTTAATGTAACTTCAACGCCACATTTTTCACAAATTACACCGCGGTGCTTAAGACGTTTATATTTACCACATAAACATTCATAATCTTTTACTGGGCCGAATATACGGGCACAGAATAAGCCATCACGCTCAGGCTTAAAAGTACGGTAGTTAATCGTCTCTGGTTTTTTTACTTCACCAAATGACCATGAACGAACCATATCGGGTGAAGCAAGACCAATGCGTATTGCATCAAATTCTTCGGTCTTATTTTGTTGCTTCAGAAACTTAAGTAAATCTTTCACTTTAGCTCTCCTGTCGGAAGTTAATAGTGTGGGCTGTTAATTAATCTGTTAACTAACAACCCAGTTATGCTTGCCATGCGAGTTGCTAACCTCATTTAAATGAAGTTAGCTGTTTCGCTTACTCTTCTTCCAACTCGATATTGATACCTAGTGAGCGGATCTCTTTCAACAATACGTTGAATGATTCCGGCATACCAGGTTCCATCTTGTGGTTTCCGTCTACGATGTTCTTATACATCTTAGTACGGCCGTTAACATCATCAGACTTAACAGTAAGCATTTCTTGTAGGGTATAAGCAGCACCGTATGCTTCTAATGCCCATACTTCCATCTCACCGAAACGCTGACCACCGAACTGAGCTTTACCACCTAGTGGTTGCTGAGTTACAAGGCTGTAAGAACCGGTTGAACGCGCATGCATTTTGTCATCAACTAAGTGATTCAGTTTAAGCATGTACATGTAGCCTACAGTTACTTGACGCTCAAATGCATCACCTGTACGACCATCATATAATGTAACCTGACCACTTCTTGGATAACCACCAAGCTCAAGCATGTCTTTGATTTCGTTTTCAATCGCGCCATCAAATGCTGGAGTAGCGATTGGTAAACCGCCTTTAAGGTTTTTAGCAAGACGTCTAACTTCGTCATCAGTGAAGCTAGCAATATCAACTTCTTGACGAGATTCGCCTAGGTCGTATGCTTGCTTAATGTAATTACGAAGCTCATGAACTTCACGTTGTTCTTTAAGCATCTCTTCGATACGCTCACCGATACCACGTGCAGCAAGACCCATATGTACTTCTAAGATCTGACCGATGTTCATACGAGACGGTACACCAAGCGGATTCAGTACGATATCAACGGTACGACCGTTTTCATCGTATGGCATATCTTCAACAGGAACGATAGTTGAGATAACACCTTTGTTTCCGTGACGACCAGCCATCTTATCACCAGGTTGGATAGTACGTTTAACAGCTAGGTAGATTTTTACAATCTTAAGAACACCTGGTGCTAAATCATCGCCTTGCGTGATTTTACGACGTTTAATTTCGAAACGCTTATCGTAGTCAGCTTTAAGTTCGTCATATTGCTCGGCTAATTGCTCAAGCTCAGCTTGTGCAGTTTCATCAGCTAAACTTTGAGTTAGCAATTGCTCGCCATTCAAAGTTGCAACTTTATCTGCATCAATGCCATTCGCAACGAGTAAAGTACGTGCACGACTTAAAACACCTTCTTCAAGGATTTTGAATTCTTCATTGAAGTCTTTTTTCGCTTCACGAAGTTGCATATCTTCAATTTCTAAAGCACGCTTATCTTTTTCAACGCCGTCACGAGTGAAGACTTGAACATCGATAATAGTACCTGAGATAGAGTTAGATACACGTAGAGAGCTATCTTTAACATCAGACGCTTTCTCACCGAAGATAGCTCGTAAAAGTTTCTCTTCTGGCGTTAGTTGTGTTTCACCTTTAGGGGTTACTTTACCAACTAAGATATCACCGCCTTTAACTTCAGCACCGATGTAAACAATACCTGACTCATCAAGTTTGCTTAGTGCTGACTCACCTACATTAGGGATATCGGCAGTAATTTCTTCAGGACCTAACTTAGTATCACGAGCGATACATTGTAGTTCTTGAATATGAATCGTTGTTAAACGATCTTCATCTACAACTTTTTCTGAAAGAAGGATTGAATCTTCGAAGTTGTAACCGTTCCAAGGCATGAAAGCGATACGTAGGTTTTGACCAAGTGCCAAATCACCTAAATCCGTTGAAGGACCATCAGCTAACACGTCACCCGCAGTAACCGGTTCGCCTACCATACAAGTTGGACGTTGGTTAATACATGTGTTTTGGTTAGAACGTGTGTATTTAGTAAGGTTGTAAATGTCGATGCCCGCTTCACCAGGGATGCGCTCGGCTTCATTTACGTTAACTACGATACGACCTGAGTCAGCGTAATCAACAACACCACCACGTTTAGCAACAACAGTTACACCAGACTCTTTAGCAATAGTACGTTCAATACCAGTACCAACTAGCGGCTTATCTGCTTTTAACGTCGGAACTGCTTGACGTTGCATGTTTGAACCCATTAATGCACGGTTAGCATCATCGTGTTCAAGGAACGGGATAAGTGCCGCAGCAACTGAAATAACCTGTTGTGAAGAAACATCCATGTATTGAATGTCATCTTTACCCATAAAGGTTGATTCACCTTTATGACGACAAGGAATTAACCCGTCAACAAGTTCTTTATCAACTGTCATATCTGCGCTCGCCTGTGCGATTACAAATTGACCTTCTTCAATTGCTGATAAGTAGTTTACTTCGTCAGTAACAACGCCATCGATAACTCTACGGTAAGGAGTTTCTAAGAAACCGTAATCATTTGTACGTGCATAACACGACAAAGAGTTAATTAGACCGATATTCGGTCCCTCAGGAGTTTCGATTGGACATACACGACCGTAGTGAGTTACGTGAACATCACGTACTTCAAAGCCAGCACGTTCACGAGTTAAACCACCCGGTCCTAATGCTGAAATACGACGTTTATGTGTTACTTCTGAAAGCGGATTATTTTGATCCATGAACTGTGATAGTTGTGATGAACCAAAGAATTCTTTAACCGCAGCAGAGATAGGCTTAGCATTGATTAAATCTTGCGGCATAATCGCATCAAGATCACCTAATGTTAAACGCTCTCTTACAGCTCGCTCTACACGTACTAAACCAACGCGGAATTGGTTTTCAGCCATTTCACCAACTGAACGAATACGACGATTACCTAAGTGATCGATATCATCTGATTCGCCTTTACCGTTACGAATGTCGATCAATGTCTTCATTACGTCAACGATATCTTCTTTAGCTAAAATACCTGGTCCAGTGTCAGAGTCACGAAGTACACGACTGTTGAACTTCATACGACCTACTTTAGATAGATCGTAACGGTCTTCATTAAAGAATAAGTTTTCAAATAACGCTTCTGCAGCATCACGGGTTGGTGGCTCGCCCGGGCGCATCATGCGGTAGATTTCAACAAGTGCTTCTAAACGGTTCGTAGTTGAATCAACACGAACTGTATCAGACATGTACGATCCACTATCAACTTCGTTGATGTAAAGCGTATCAATTTGAGTGAAGCCAGCTTTAACTAATTCAGCCATAAGCTCTAGAGAAAGTTCTGCATTTGCTTCAGCAACAACTTCACCTGTTTCTTCATCTACATAATTTTTAGCAATTACACGATCAATCAAGTACTCATGTGGTACTTCAAGTTGTGTAACTGATTTTTTCTCTAGTGTTCTGATATGACGAGCAGTAATACGACGACCTGCTTCAGCAATCACTTCACCCTCTTGATCTTTAATATCAAAAGTAGCGATTTCGCCACGTAAGCGTGAAGGAACTAATTCCATCATTACTTTACCGTTAGCAACTTCGAACGTAGTTGTTTCGAAGAACATCGCTAGAATTTCTTCTGTAGAGTATTCTAATGCACGTAAAATGATTGATGCCGGTAATTTACGACGACGGTCAATACGAACGTGTAAGTTATCTTTAATATCGAATTCAAAGTCTAACCATGAACCACGGTATGGAATAACACGAGCATTATATAAAACTTTACCAGAAGAGTGTGACTTACCACGATCGTTATCAAAGAACACACCTGGACTACGATGCAGCTGAGAAACAATAACACGCTCTGTACCATTGATTACAAAGGTACCCGTATCTGTCATGAGTGGAATTTCACCCATGTAAACTTCTTGTTCTTTTATGTCTTTTACTGTGCCTGGATTTTCTTTATCCATTACCACTAAACGTAATTTTACGCGTAGAGGAGCAGAAAAAGTAACACCACGGATTTGACATTCTTTAACGTCAAATACTGGCTCGCCAATACGGTAACTTACGTATTGAAGCTCAGCACTACCCGAGTTGTTTTTGATAGGGAATACTGAACGGAAGGCTGCTTCCAATCCATATTCGCCTTCGGCGTTTGGCTTTAAGAATTTTGCGAACGAATCCAACTGCATAGCTAGCAGTTTAGGTATTTGCATAACCTGTGGTCGTTTACCAAAATCCTTACGGATACGTTTCTTTTCAGAATAAGAGTAATCCATGAGGTTCCTCAGCTTGCTGAATCTTGAACACCACTCATAAATGAGCAGACTAAAATGGCGATTAATGCCATATTTTTTACTACATATTGTGTGTTTGCACACTTTGATATAATTGTAAAAAACAATATAAATCATAGAGGGCAAAATGCGCTGCAGTGCAAAACACTACAGCGCAAAAAGGCTGATGATTAAAAAACCATCAGCCCGTGCCTAATAAATTAGGCAGATAACCTAGCAAAAGCCAGATTATTTAATTTCAATTGTTGCACCGATAGCTTCAAGATCAGTCTTAAGCGCTTCAGCTTCTTCTTTAGTAACACCTTCTTTAAGTGCAACTGGAGCAGATTCAACCATAGCTTTAGCTTCTTTAAGGCCAAGACCTGTAGCGCCACGAACAGCTTTGATTGCAGCAACTTTGTTAGCACCGAAAGATGCTAAAACAACGTCAAACTCAGTTTTCTCTTCAGCAGCTTCAGCAGCTGGACCAGCAACCATTGCAGCAGCAGCAGTTACACCGAATTTTTCTTCCATTGCTTCAACAAGAGCAACAACATCCATTACAGACATTTCTGCAATAGCATCAAGGATTTGGTCTTTAGATACAGACATTTCAAATTTCCTAATAATATGAACTATTATTTACAATAAATAATGTTCTAAAAAAATATTTTACACCAATAAAAACAATCTAAACTTATAGAATTCTATAAGATTATGCAGATTGCTCTTCTTTTTGTACACGTACTGCTTCAATTGTTTTACACAATTTACCGGCAGACGCTTCTTTCATAGCGCTCATTAAGCGTGCAACTGCTTCATCGTATGTAGGCAATGTAGCCAACATAGCAACGTCTACAACGTTACCTTCAAAAGCGGCCAATTTAAGCTCAAAATGTTCATTTTTCTTCGCGAAATCTGAGAAGATACGCGCTGCAGCACCAGGGTGCTCGCTAGAAAAAGCAACTAAGCTTGGACCAACTAAAGAATCGTTAAGACACTCAAATTCAGTTCCTTCGATAGCACGTTTAGCAAGAGTGTTACGAACAACTTTCATCCATACACCAGCTTCACGAGCTTCTTTACGAAGGGCTGTAATAGCGCCAACAGGTACACCACGAGAATCTGCAACTACTGCAGATAGAGCACCACTAGCGGCTTCGCTGACTTCAGCAACAATCGCTTTTTTGCCTTCAAAGTTTAAGGCCATGGGTGTGACTCCTGGTTCTTGGAAAACTTAAATTAAGTTCCCCGATTTACTCATCCTAAATATCACAATAATATTTAGGTGCTTTTTACGGCGAGAGCCAGAAGATTAGGAAAAATCTATCTGGGGTTCTACACCATCTACGTAGGAAATTAAGCTTTTATTACGAATAATAAATAACACCTACGGTCTTGGACGGAAGTTTTAATTAATAATAATCGAAACTTCAACCCGAATTTGTTATTTATTGAAAAATTTAGCTTTATTTTAAATAAAACATTTCTTCAATAAAGTGGCGCAGAATTATAGCTTAAATTGTGCGCCAAGTATACAGTAATAGCTAATTTAAAAAATTAAGCTACAACAGTATTAAGTGTACCCTGATCAACAGTTACACCAGCACCCATAGTCGTAGAGATAGTTACTTTCTTCAAGTAAACACCTTTAGCTTGAGCAGGCTTAGCCTTCTTAAGCGCAACGATTAGTGCTTCTAGGTTACCTTGAAGCTGTGCAGCATCAAAAGAAACCTTACCGATAGTAGTATGGATGATACCATTCTTATCATTACGGTAACGAACCTGACCCGCTTTCGCGTTTTTAACTGCTTCAGCAACATTTGGAGTTACAGTACCAGTTTTAGGGTTAGGCATAAGGCCACGTGGACCTAATATTTGACCAAGTTGACCAACAACGCGCATTGCATCTGGAGAAGCAACAACAACGTCAAAGTTCATTTCGCCTTTTTTCACTTGCTCAGCAAGTTCTTCCATACCTACAAGCTCAGCGCCAGCTTCTTTTGCAGCTTCAGCGTTTGCGCCTTGAGTAAATACAGCAACACGTACATCACGACCAGTACCGTGTGGTAGCACAGAAGCGCCACGAACGTTTTGGTCAGATTTACGAGCGTCGATACCAAGGTTAACAGCAACGTCAACACTTTCTACGAACTTAGCAGTTGCTAATTCTTTTAAAAGTGCAACAGCTTCATTGATATCATATTCTTTAGTAACTTCCACTTTTTCGCGGATATTACGCATACGTTTAGTAAGTTTAGCCATCTGATTAACCCTCTACGTTCAAGCCCATTGCACGTGCAGAACCTGCAATTGTGCGTACACCAGCGTCCATATCAGCAGCTGTTAAATCAGCTTGCTTGATAGTAACGATTTCTTCTAGTTGTGCACGTGTTACTGTGCCACACTTTTCAGTGTTAGGACGACCTGAACCAGATTTGATTCCAGCAGCTTTCTTAAGTAAGTAAGCAGCAGGTGGAGTTTTCATATCGAACGTGAAAGAACGATCTGAATATACAGAAATGATAACTGGAACTGGAGCGCCTTTTTCTAAAGACTCTGTACGAGCATTAAAGCCTTTACAGAATTCCATGATGTTAACACCGTGCTGACCTAGTGCAGGACCAACTGGTGGACTAGGGTTAGCCATACCAGCAGCTACTTGTAGCTTGATTACAGCTTCAACTTTCTTAGCCATTATAAATACCTCGATTGTGGGTCTTAGCCTAGTGCGCGTGAGGACGCGTACTCAAACGGCTTCCCGTGTTTTACAAAAATTTTTAATTCATGCTTTTTGTTAGGGATTTAGCTAATTAATAACTAGCCCAATAACAAAAGGCCGCTGATTATAGTTTAATCAGCCCTCGTGATCAATATTTAATTAATATGAATTTTAAAACTAGAGGTAGTAAGAAATATCACAGCTTTTTTACCCATATGAAGGCGCGGAAATTTAAAAGTACTCACATTTCAAATATTTTCTTTATTGTTCAGTTTTGATTCAGAGAAAGAAATATATACTTGTTGCATTATTTAAAGGAGAGTTTAAATGAAAAAATCAGTTATCACGTTATTAGTCACTTCTATATTAACGGCCAGCTTACCGATGTCGGTAATGGCTTCACCTAATGACAGAAATAACAATGCGGGTGACAGACAAGATAACAGAGGCGATAACCGTGGCGACCGTCAAGATAATCGCGGTGACAACAGAGGTGATAGACAAAATAATTACCAACACAACAACAGATATAAAACTCAGCCATATCATAAAAATACACTTGTCGTAGTTACACCACGTAAACGTGTATATCACAATGTGACAGTATATCGTCCTTATGGACACGCTTACTTTGGTTACGGACATCATCATAACGATAACGATGCGCTAAAATGGTTAGCTTTTACAGCTATCGCTATCAAGTTATTAGATAACCTAAATGAAGCATCGCAACGTGAACATGAAGCAGCTCAAGTTAAAGCAACAACAGCGCCTGTTGGCGAAGAAATTAACTGGCATACAGATTCTTCAAGTGGTTCAGTAGTAACAACTAAAGAAGGTACGAATAAGTCTGGATTAACCTGTCGTGAATTTCAGCAAACAATTACAATCGGTGGCGAAACTGAACAAGCTTATGGCACTGCATGCTTACAAGCAGATGGTGCATGGAAAATAGTAGAGTAATTAAGGATTAAAATGAAAACTTCAATCAAAGCATTAATCATCACAATCACATTTGCCTTTACGGCATTATTTACTAATACAGTATCTGCACAAAACTGGTTAAGTTTAGGTAGTAAAACCGTAACTAAAAAAGCTGACTTCGATACCGTTACCGTACGTCAGCGTGGCGCATTTAGTAAATTACAATTAGCAGTCAAAAATAGCGGCATAAAAGTACAACGTATGGTTGTTCATTTTAAAAATGGTCAACGCCATGAAGTGAAAATACATGCATTTATCGCGCGTGATAGTAAATCACGATTAATCGACTTACCAGGCAAAGCCCGTGCAATAGAAAAAATCACATTCTGGTATGACGCTAAAGGCGTTGGCAGAAAAGGTGCAATCATGACAGTGTTAGGTAAACGCTAAACAAAATTATATTAAGATATAATACTCTCCTACCAAGCCAGCGATTTTTCGACTGGCTTTTTTATTTCTATCGATTCCTCCCCTGCAAACTCACTTGCTGATGGTTACTTTAACTTCTTAAACTATTACAGAATATCATCCTAACCCTTCTAAAAAAATTTTAAAGATTTCCTTTGTGATCACTGCGCCCTATATTTAATCGCGCTGCAATTGATATGTAATCAAACTAATCACTTAAAGGCATAACCCCTAGACCGATTTTCACTATTAGAGATCTAATTTAAATCAGTTTTTTAATGTTTAAATTACCCTCTATCTAGGTATTGGTATTGGTATTGG